>JAQGHT010000529.1 GCA_028291565.1 Planctomycetaceae bacterium
TTCCGCCGCTTGCTCTGGTGTTAAATTGAAGGCATCCATGATAAATCTTCCTTGAGAAATCGAACCCAAAAACCGACCATTCCCTTTCTGCCTTCCATTTTAACAATTTTTCCACCCACAATGGAGATGCCTACCCCACGCCGCCACGCCGTCGTCCTGACTTTTCACCTTGTCGGTTCGGCAGGAAACTCGATATACTAGTTTGGTTTCCACAGGAGCTACGCCAAAACGTCGATCATGCCTTACGAGCCTTCCAAACTTGAACTGCCGAAAGTTGACTCGGTGCGACTGCGCATCGTGTCTGAAGCGCGGCGGCATTTCTTGTTGCATGGGTTTCGTAGCGTGACAATGGCTGATCTCGCGACGGAACTGGGAATGAGTAAGAAGACTTTGTATACGTGTTTCTCCAGTAAAGTGATGTTGGTTGAGGCAGTGGTTCGCCAGAAATTTGATGATATCGATACCGAGCTCGAGAAGATTACGGCCTTTCGTGATGTCGATTTTCTGAACTCATTACAGCAGATGCTGGCTTGCGTTCAGAAGCATACGGACGAAGTTCAGCCTTCGTTTGTACGCGATATCCAGCGTGAGTCTCCCGCTCTGTTTCAACTGGTTGAAGGTCGTCGTCGGGAGATCATCCAGCGCTATTTTGGCACGTTGTTCACCGAAGGCCAGAAACGCGGCATGATTCGCAAGGACGTGCGCGTGGACCTGGTCGTTGCAGTACTGCTGGCCGCGACTCAGGCAATTGTCAATCCGGCGACACTGGCAGAATTCGGACTGACACCCACGACTGGGTTTACCACCATCATCAGGATTGTGCTGGAGGGCGTTTTAACGGCCAAAGGTAAACAGCTTCCGTTAGCCAGCGAATGAAACCTTAGCGTAGCCGAAGTCGTAAGACTTTGGATGACGGCACAATTGCGTAGCCGAAATCGTAAGACTTTGGGCGACGGCACGGAATCTGCCTTGGCAGCTTTTCAGAAAGTCTTGAATGATGATTGGTTCGCAGACGGCTTGCGATTCGCATTGTTGGCGAGTGAGTATTGGCGTAATTCTGGCCAGCCTGCTGGCGGGTTGTGGTCAGGCGGAGAGCGGGCGCGTTCAGGGATATGTTGAGGGCGAATTTGTGTATGTGGCCGCGCCCGCCGCCGGCCAATTGGTTTCGTTGTCTGTGCAACGGGGTTCACAGGTGCAGGCAAATCAACCGCTGTTTGCCCTTGATTGTATTTCTGAAAAGGCCTTACGCGATTCAGCTGCGCGTCGTGTGGCCCAATCGCGGGCGACATTGGAAGATCTCAATAAGGGCAAGCGTCCATCAGAAGTCGCTTCGATTGAAGCGCAACTGGCTCAGGCGAAAGCCGCTTTGCAGTCTTCCGAACCAGAGTTTCTACGGATGGAAAAGCTGGTGAAATCGAAGGCGTCGACAATCCAGGAATACGAACAAGCCCGAGCGACCCGCGATCAGGATCGCCAACACGTGTCGCAATTAGAGGCCGATTTGCAAACGGCAAAACTTGGAGCGCGCCCTGATCAGATCGCGGCGGCTCAAGACGACGTCCTGGCCCTGGAAGCGTCGCTGGCGAAGGCGGAATGGGATCTCAACCAGAAGCGTCAGATTGCGCCGAAGTCGGGACTGGTGTTTGATACCCTCTACCGTGAAGGGGAATGGGTTGCCGCGGGACGTCCCGTTGTCGCTGTGTTGCCACCTGCCAATATCAAAGTTCGGGCATTTGTGCCCCAAACGGAAATTGGAACATTGCATCAAGGCGATTCCATCCGTGTCATGGTCGACGGCGTCACGGAACCATTTCAGGGGAAAATCAGTTTCATTTCTCCCCGCGCGGAATACACGCCACCGGTGATCTTCAGCCAGGAAAGCCGCAATAAACTCGTTTTCATGATTGAAATCGTCTTCGAACCGGAAGCCGCCGAGAAACTGCATCCGGGACAACCGGTGGATGTGAGTTGGAAGCCATGACAGAAGAATTTGCCATCGACGTGCGTGGCATGACCAAGCGATTTGGAAAGCATACTGCTGTTGACCATGTGGATTTACAGGTGCGGAAAGGCGAAATCTGCGGGTTTCTCGGTCCCAACGGCAGCGGCAAAACCACATTCATTCGCATGCTGTGCGGACTCTTGCGAGCAGACGAAGGGAGCGGCCAGTGCCTGGGGCACGATGTGATTAAGGACAGCGAGACGATCAAGCGGGAAGTGGGATACATGACTCAGAAGTTCAGTTTCTGGGAAGACCTGACGATTGAGGAGAATCTCGATTTCGTCGCCCGCATGTATTCCTTGAAAAACCGGCGTGAGACCGTGCGACAGAGTCTGGATCGTCTCGGACTCACAGCCCGCAAGACTCAATTGGCCGGTCAGTTGTCGGGCGGATGGAAGCAGCGGCTCGCGCTTGCCGCTTGCCTGATTCATGAACCTCAATTGCTGTTGCTTGACGAGCCGACGGCCGGTGTCGACCCCAAGGCTCGTCGCGACTTCTGGAAAGAAATCAACGAACTGGCGGGACAGGGTCTGACGTTTTTGATTGCAACGCACTACATGGATGAAGCAGAACGCTGCCATCGCCTCGCATTCATTGAGAATAGCAAGTTACTGACACACGGGACAGTGGCTGAGGTCATCGCACAAAGCCATTTGACAACATGGGCAGCAGACGGCGCCGATCTCTTGCAACTCGCAGGTCAGTTGCAGGGACGGCCGGGGGTGGAACAGGTCGTCCCATTCGGCAACACTTTACATGTTAGCGGCCCCGATCAAGCGGCACTGGAACAGGCAATCGCCCCCTTTCGGACTCCGCAATACAACTGGAAACAGGTTCCTTCGGGTTTGGAAGATGTCTTCATTCATTTAATGGAAAAGCCAGGGGAGACTGTTTCCCGATGACTAACGGACGCGGATTTTCATTTCAGCGACTGTGGGCGATCGTCGTCAAAGAATTCATTCAGATGCGACGTGATCGCCTCACGTTCGCGATGATGATCGGGATTCCACTCATTCAATTGATCCTGTTCAGCTTCGCCATCAATACGGACCCCAAACACTTGTCGGCGGCCGTGTTGTTGGCGGATCGTGGACCCCAGGGACGCGCATTACTGAGCGCCTTAAAGAATAGCTCCTATTTTCAATTTGTGCGGCAGGTTCAAACCGAATCCGAAGCTCATGACGCTTTGGCGCGAGGCGAAGTGCAGTTTCTGATCAACATCCCTGAGAGTTTCACGCGGGACTTACTGCGGGGCGATCGTCCCACGCTACTCGTTGAAGCTGATGCGACGGACCCGGGAGCGACAGGCGGACCACTGGGCGCTCTGCCGTCCATCATCAATGCGGCATTGCTTAATGACGCAAAGGGAGTCCTCGATTACCTGGCGACGGCCGACGGTCCGATCGATTTGCGGGTTCACGCCAAATACAATCCGGAGGCGATCACGCAGTACACGATCGTGCCTGGTTTGTTGGGTGTCGTTCTGACTATGACGATGGTGATGATCACGTCATTGGCGATCACACGGGAACGGGAAAGCGGCACGATGGAGAATTTGCTGTCGATGCCGACGCGTCCGCTCGAAGTGATGATCGGCAAAATCGTGCCGTATATACTCGTTGGCTACATTCAAATGGCCTTGATTCTGGCAGTTTCGCATTACATGTTTCACGTCCCGATGCTCGGAAACATCTTTTTGATGATGTGTGTCACGCTGGTGTTCATCGCGGCTTCACTGGCCGTTGGCGTGACCTTTTCGACGCTCGCTCAGAATCAGCGACAAGCCATGCAGATGACCATGTTCTTCTTTCTGCCGTCGATCCTGCTGTCAGGCTTCATGTTCCCCTTTCGAGGCATGCCCGAATGGGCTCAGGCGATTGGAGAAATATTGCCGTTAACGCATTTCTTGCGACTGGTTCGCGGCATTCTGTTGAAAGGAAACGGTCTGGAAGACGTCATTCGGCAACTCTGGCAGATCGCCTTATTCGGAGTTGTCGTCCTAATCATTGCCGTGTTGCGTTATCGCAAGACGCTCGATTAAACGCAGAAGCAGGACATACTGTAGGTGCCGTCTGCCGGGTGGCACTTCGGCCCAGCCGACCGCGACGAGTGACAGTCGGGAGTGATGAATCGTAGTCGCGTATCTCAGTCCCGCACCGAAGCGAACGTCGCATGCTTCGATTTGGACACGGATCCGCGACGTAGCCGCCGACATCGCAGCGTAGTCTGGTCGCAGCTCGGCGGGCGCTTAGAGTCCCGCTTGGCGAGCGGGACACTCGGTAGGTGCCGGCTGCCGGACGGCACTTCGGCGCAGCCGACCGCGACGAGCGATTGCCGCGCGTAAGAAACCGTAGTCGCGTGTTAAAGACCCACACCGAAGCAAACATCGCACGCTTCGATTTCGACGCGGATCCGCGACAAGGCCGCCGCCATCTCAACGCAGTCTGGTCGCGGCTCGGCGGACGCCGAGAGTCCCGCTTGGCGAGCGGGACCTACGGTTAAACTCATTTCGATTCTCGATAATCCAATCGTTTCCGTTTCCACCTTGAAAACGTCGCTTTTCATCACGAATTTCTCTCGAAATCATTGCCATTCGGTGTGTCGCACCGAGTCGAGAATTTGAGTCGGTCATGTGAGACTGAATCAAAAGTGCAGGGAAAATGAGGCGATTCACCGAATTGGCGAGAGAAAACGTGATCGGTGGGCTGACTCCTACACCTTGCTGACCTTTTTTCTGACGGCTCGTGTGTGATTACAATTCACTCGCTCTGCCCAACAGATGCTACCATTCCACTGTCGCCTTTTGGGCACGGTAGTGATACTCCGGGCGGCAGATCGACACTTTTTCGTTTGGAAACAACCTGTATGACGAGAAAGAAGCCAATAAGTAGTGCAGAGGCCGTGGACCCACTGGGGCAAGCCCAGTGGCGTAAAAACTGTGACAATCTGCGCCTAGTCCCGTTTAAGATCGAATGAGCCAATTTAAGAATTTGTATCCAATTGGATACAAATCTGCCTTTCAGAGCAAAAGATGCGAAGGGTGGTTTGAGAGTTCGAATCCAACGCATCGTGTGACACCGAGGAGCCCATCGAGGCTTCGCGCCTTCGACGACTTGTAACCGGTCCTGAATCGCGTCGCAATCTTTGGGACTGTTGGAGTTCCATTTGAAATCTACGTGCGAATAATTCCAGTTAAAGGTGCTGCCTGGTTGCGGTTCTCAAATCGTGCTCGTTTTTCCAAACCCGAGCTCAAAGAATTTCGCAAATCGGCGACATGATGTACCTATGGCTCGTGTTATTACTATTGACCGCGTTCTGGGGTTTTATTCCAAACTCGCCCGGATGGCTGGTCATGCAGAATATTGCAATTTCGACACTGATTGTGCTGAAGTCGACGACACTTCGTGATTACTGCCGCAGTGTGCATTCGCCACTGACAACGAGCGACATTCTCAGTTGGTACTTATTGTGGCCCGGCCTCAACGCTCGTGCATTTTTTCAAAAACCCGCGGTCAAGCCGGCTCCCATCCGACTTCGGGTCTGGATGTTTGCCGTAACGAAGACACTACTGGGACTTTGCTGCTTGACATGGCTGGCTCCTTACATTGTCACCAACCATGTCATAATCGGAGGCTGGGTTGCCTTGGCCGGCCTCATCTTAATGATTCATTTTGGCGTCTTTCATCTCCTCGCCTTGACGTGGCAAAGTCTTGGACGCGAGGTCCGCCCCATCATGCAGAGCCCGCTCTGCGCAACTTCAATCAGCGATTTCTGGAGTCACCGCTGGAACCTCGCGTTCCGCGATTTCGCCAATTTGTTTGTGATGCGACCGATGACTCGGCGATGGAATGGGACGGTTGCTATGTGGGGCTGCTTTGCGTTTTCAGGCCTGGTCCACGAACTGGCGATCTCGGTCCCGGCCCGAGCGGGTTACGGCTGGCCGCTGGCCTATTTCATGTTGCAAGCGTTGGGCGTCTCGTGTGAACGAACCTCATGGGGACAACGCATCGGCATGCGAGATCGCTGGACTGGTTGGTTGTTCGCATTTCTGATAATTGGTCCACCGTCGCTCTTGCTGTTTCATCCACCATTCATCTCGACCGTCATTCTCCCATTGGTCGGCATATCAGTAACGCATCCATGATCACACTCGAGAATCTTGTTTTTGTCGGCGGTATCTTGCACCTGGGCACGCTACTTGGAAGTGCTCAGGTCCCGCGTGAACTGCGGTTTCGAGAAGAACTGCCCAAGTTATCGCCACTCATGCAACATTGGATACTGGTCGCCGGCGGTTACGTCGTTTTAGACCTGATCGCCTTCGGTTTGATTTCCCTCTGTTGTGCCCGCGAACTTGTTTCGGGCGCGCCGTTATCTCGGGCGATCTGTGGATTCATCGCAGGCTTCTGGTTCATCAGATTGCTGATCGGATTATTCGTTTTCGACGCACGGCCCTATTTGCGAAATTGGTTCCTGAGGTTAGGCTATCACGGGTTAACGCTTGTATTTATCTACCACTCGCTGGTTTATGGAATTGCCGCCATATGGTAAATGACTTGGCGCCACGAACAGACTGGATCTGCTTTCCAAATCTCGAAGTAACTTCCGTACTTGACCGGCCGTGAACATCGAATTCCTCCCCGCTGATCAAGGAGTTGCGAACATCGCAGATTCTTTCAAATCAATTGCAACGAGGAAAGTCGGCGGGGATCGGCGAAAAAACTTTAAAGAGTTTTTTTCGCTTTGCGACATTTCGAAATCAAAACGCCGTGATTCAGCGGCATTTCCTTGCCATTCGGTGTGTCACACCAGATCCGGAATTTGAAACGACCTAAGACAAGTTACGACACGATTATCAGCAAAAAGACACCTTTTCGGCGATCCCCCGCCACCGGGCTGGCCGCGCTGGGGCCACGGCCTCCACGCCTCGTTTTCCGTGAAATTCTCTACCGCGCACGATTCAGAATGAGACCTTTGATCGCGGGAATCCGTATCGAAAAAGTCGAGTTCGAGGCCGAGAACTGTAAAATACTTAAAGCCAATTCCAGGCCGTTGGCCTGGGCTTTCGAATCGCCGCCCGTTGGGCTGCAAATACGGTAATGGTTCTTAAGTCTTGTTTCGAATCGCTCAAACAGCGGAACTTCAAAAGGGGACAAACTCGATTCCTCACCAATTGGGTACAAACTTGATTCCCGAAAATGAAACGCCGAGTTTCGGACCTCGACGTTAGCCTGAATCTCTTACGCCGTGAGGAATTTTCGTCGCTGAATTCGTGAGAATACGGACCGATCGGCGTGACCCGCCCGAAATCTCACGAATTCAGCGGCGAGGAATTCGTCACACCAAAATCCTTCACGGCGAAAGTGAATATTGCTGCAGGAGATTCATTGGCATCCGGCGCCGTCAGCTTGCCGTGCTATGCCAGCAGGATGACCAATACCTGGCAGGGATTTGCACTCTCTGCCATTAGCCCCTGTGAAATAGCCAGCGGCAGAAGCTTTCGCCACAGATGAAACCCGGAGGAAACACAGATTTTCACTCAAGTAATGATCAGCCCCGAAGAGGCGACTGCTTATTGATTTGCAGCAGTTTTCGTCAAGTTCCGCCGCTTCGAGGCCCCCTTTGAGGCTGGGATAGTTCAGACACCTATTGATTCTCCAGTCTTAAAGCAGCATCACCGGAGAAAGTTCAAGGCACGAGAATCAAACATTGATCTCATACCCTTCGCGTTGAGCCCGACTGACCATCTTGTTGGCTTCGTCATCACCAGTGAACAATTCCATGGCGGGATCCCAGACCAGTTTGCGTTGCAGACGGGCGGCGATGTTGCCCAGGTGACAGGCACTGACGGAGCGATGCTGGCTGACGACATCGGAAATCGGCTGCTTCCGCGACTTCACACACTCCACGAAATTCCCCATGTGATTGCCGGGCTTTCCGCTGTGATACAGTTCCGCCATCAACGCGCTCGTCTTATCCATCAGACCTTTGTCTGCATCCTGTTCTTCGATCGCTTTGCCCGTCACGCGACCACGATTGACCTTCACTCGGCCCTTGTCACCTTCGAACATCACAAACTCATCACCCGTCACGATCTGCAGCTGAATGTCGCCAGCATATGTATAATCGATGATTGGTTCCTTGGGAGTGTTGAACCCATTCATAATGCGCGGTACGGTGGTCTTAGTTCCGTCAATCGTCAAGGGTCCGGACTGGTCCATGTTCAGCCCCCATTGGGCAACGTCCATGTGATGCGCACCCCAGTCGGTCACAATTCCGCCGGAATACTCATACCACCAGCGGAACCGGAAATGGCAGCGCTCTGGACAATAATCAACTTTGGGAGCTTGTCCCAGCCACATGTCCCAATCGAGGTTTTTGGGAACCTCGTGCTTTGCAAATGGGCCGCCCACTTCGGTCGACAGTGGCAGACTGACCGTCACTTTCTGGATCTTGCCGAGCTGCCCGCTGCGAACGGTTGCCACTGCTCGCAGAAACACCAGATTTCCCTGACTGCGTTGCTGAGTTCCCACCTGCAGAATCTTGCCGGTCTCTTTGACCACTTTCACCAATTGCTGACCTTCCTGAATTGTCAGGGTCAGTGGCTTTTCGCAGTAAACGTCTTTACCTGCCTGCATGGCTTCGATACAGATTTTCGTGTGCCAATGATCAGGCGTCCCAATCGTCACGATGTCAATATCTTGACGATCGAGAAGTTTGCGGTAGTCGCCGTAGGCTTCTGCCTTCGTGTCCTTGATCCCGCGTTGCACATGATTCTGGTCCACGTCTGCGACCGCAATCTGATCGGCGAAGTGCCTCGCCTGCATCATAATGCCGGTCCCTTGTCCGCCGACACCGATCGATCCCAGTCGCAGACGATCATTTTTGGACTTGGTTTCGGCCTGATATCCGTAGCACAGATCGCCCAGGAACGAGGGCAAAATGGCTCCGGCGACCGCGGCTTTGGCCGAGTTTTCCAGAAACTGACGACGATTGTAACGTAGAGACATCCGAAAAACTCCTGACGCTGAAGTGATGTCGAACCAGAAAATCAGTCAACCAAGTCATTGACCCGCCCGTAAGTTAGTCCAACACCCCTGTTCTGTAAACGGGACTGCGAGTCGAACAGGACACAGTTGTGAAGTTCCGACTTTCAGCCGCTACGCGCGCATTGGCATCGCCAGTGTCGGTGCGATATAGTCAGCACCGTGCCTGGATTGGCCACTTTGCGCCGCTTGCAATCGATCTGTTCTGAAAGCGTACTGGATCAGCATGGTCGCGCGGATCATTCCACACACCTTTATTGGTTTTTATGCCGTTTACGAAATTGGCTCGGTTTCACGAAGGGCGGCGGTAATGGACTGGGATTGGCGACGCATTGACTTAGGACATTCGTTTTTCCGGGAGTGCCGCAGGGGACTACTGAGCTTGATTGTGATCTTATGGGGATTTTCGGGGACTCCCCATTTCGCACTCGCTCAGAAGGAAGCCATTCCGCATGCCCAGGACAAGCCGCCCGGCCCCGCTCTCTCGCCTGCGGAAGCCATTCAGAAAATGACAGTTCCCGAAGGTTTTTCGGTCGAACTGGTCGCAAGTGAGCCCGAGATCGTCAATCCGGTCGCCATGACGATTGATGAAAAAGGGCGTTTCTGGATCACGGAAAGCCTCGAATATCCACGCCGGCCGGCTGGACCCGGCAAAGATCGCGTCAAGGTTCTGGAAGACACCGACGGGGACGGCAAAGCGGACAAGTTTACGGTCTTCGCAGAGGGATTGAATATTCCATCTGGTGTGGCCGTTGGACATGGTGGTGTATGGGTTGCGAATGCTCCGGACATTCTTTTTATGCAGGACACTGATGGTGATGGCAAGGCTGACAAGCAAGAGGTCATCGTCACCGGTTTCGGTCGCGATGACACGCATGAGCTACCCAATTCGTTGACGTGGGGCCCCGATGGCTGGCTGTATGGTCTGAATGGCGTGTTCAATTTCTCGCACGTGAAATATCCCAAGACTTCACCCCATTTCAAACCTGATCATCCTGGCTTTCCGATGACCTGCGCTTTGTATCGGATACATCCCAAAACCAAAGAATTTCAAGTTTTTTGCGAAGGAACCAGCAATCCCTGGGGCGTTGCGTTTGACAATGAGGGCAGCGCGTTTATCAGTGCCTGCGTCATCGATCACTTGTGGCATTTGACCCAGTCTGGCTATTACCATCGACAGGGTGGACCATACCCTCCCTATACCTGGAAGCTGGAATCGATTGTTAAGCACAAGCATCAAAAGGCAGCCTATTGCGGGATTCATTACTTCGATAGCGATGCCTATCCTGAAAAATATCGGCAAAAACTGTATATGGGAAACATTCACGGCGGTTGCCTGAATGTCGACACGCTGCAACGTGATGGCGCAACCTATTTCGCCACTCCGGAACCCGATTTCTTGACGGCCAACGACGCGTGGTTTATGCCAGTTGTCCAGAAGACTGGACCAGACGGCTGTCTGTACGTCTTGGATTGGTACGATCGCTACCATTGTTATCAGGACGCGAACCGCGATCCGATGGGGATCGATCGGCTTAAGGGACGCCTCTATCGGATTCGGTACAAGAACACTCCCCGAGCGCCCAAGTTCGACCTGAACACGGAAACCGACGATCAGCTGCTGGCGCGTCTGGGAGCTCCGAATGATTACATTCGCGATACGGCTCGGCGCGTGTTGAACGAACGACTCCTCACTGGCAAAGATGAAGACGTCGTCAAGTTGACCAGGCAGCTGTCTGATCTCGCCAAGGGAAACGCGAAGGTCACATTGAAAGCGCAACGTGGAGCGCTGTTTCTGTTATGTGGTAGCGAACGGATTGATCCTGCGTTTCACGCCGAACTGCTGAATCACGAGGATCCCATTGTCCGTGCCTGGGGTGTGCGCGCGACGGCAACTGCAAAATCTCTCGACGACGCCATCCGCAACAAGGCAGCGGGGCTCGCCGGGGACCGTTCGCGCGACGTTCAGCTTCAAGTCGCGATCGCCTCGAAAAAGCTGGCGCCGAGCAATCAGATTGGTCTGCTGCTCTCCGTTTTGGCGAAATGCGGTGACGACAAACTTATTCCGCATATCGTTTGGCAGAACCTGCATCCGCTTCTGGAGCTCGACGCTTCGATCTTGGTGCAGCAAATCGCCGAACGAAAGCTGGAGGAACGCACCAATTTTGGATTGATTATTCCGCGCGCCGTCGAAAGGATGCTCGGACGTCGGACGGTCGATGCGGGACCCGTCGTCGGTTTAATTGAAGTTCTACTTGCCCCCGACGGG
>JAQGHT010000531.1 GCA_028291565.1 Planctomycetaceae bacterium
ACAACATCTGGTGGCGCCTTCGACAGAAACAACGCATTGTTCAGTTTCGCCTCGTTGGAGGCAATATGCTTTCGCAGCTTGTCGGCGTCTTTTTCCTGCCGCTTGCGTTCCGCATCCCGGTCGATAATGCCTTCCAACGGAATAAATCCATCGGCATCGCCCAGGGAAAATGTGGCCGCTCCCGCCGGTCGGATAATGTCCAATCCTGCTTGCTCCAACATCGTTTTAGCCAGATTGTCAAACTGGGACGAGACCGCCTGAAGTTGCTGCGCGACGTCTGGTTCGCAACGGACATGCAATTTCAATGGGACCCCGGAGCCAATTCCATAGACCGCTCGGATATTCCGGACCGCCACAATTGTTTCTTGAAGGCGATTGAAGCGCGCTTCCAGTTGACCATCGCGTAAAGTTCGTGGCAAATCGGGCCATGCCGCATGCATGACCGTTTCACCCGCTGGCAGTGGTATGGGATAACCACGCTGTGGGGCAATTTCATTCAACCGTGCCCAGAGTTCCTCGGTAATGAACGGAGCGAAGGGAGCCAATAGCCGGACGATCACATCCAGCACGCTCACGAGTAACCGTTGCGCCGCAGGTCGTAATTCGGGGTCGCGCAAACGCGGCTTGATCATCTCCAGGTACCAGTCGCAGAATTCATTCCAGGTGAAATCGCGAATGGTCTTGGTCGCGAAATCAAATTCGTAGACATTCAGATGCGCTGTCACCTCGTGAGCGATTGTCGTCACGCGACTCAAAATCCAGCGATCTTCGAGGTGTAATTCCGACTCTGCAACGGGGCCCGGCGTGTAGCCTTCCAAATTCAGCATGGCGAACCGGGCGGCATTCCATAACTTGTTGCAGAAATTGCGGCCGTATTCGAAACGTTCACTGACAACTCGAGCGACCTGTTCGCCTTCGTCTGGCGCGAACCAGGGGCTGGAATATTGCGACGACTTCTTGCAACCTGGGCATTTGACGCGTGGTTTCTCACCACCGCCGGGAACCGCTCGCTGGTGTTCCAGGGTCTGAGGAATGACTTCGCCGCAATGGGGGCACTCATAGCCGACGGGCAATTTGACGTCCTGGTTCTCACCCGCCAACGACGCCATAGTGAACCGGACGGCATCGGTCCCGTATTTGTCGATCAGATCCATGGGGTCAACGCCATTCCCCTTGGACTTGGACATCGTCTGGCCGAATCCATCGAGAATCTTGGGGTGGACGCAAACATGCGCGAACGGAACGTCGCCCATGTTGTACAGGCCCATAATCACCATCCGCGCGACCCACAGAGTGATGATGTCGCGGCTGGTCACCAGGACACTTCCTGGATAGAAGAATTTCAAGACCGCATTGTCACCCGTTGATGATGGATCGGGTTGCCCATTCAGCGGGGGATTATGCTTAAGATCTGGCCATCCCAAAGTTGCGTGCGGCCACAGAGCCGAACTGAACCACGTATCAAGCACGTCCGGGTCTTGCCGCAAAACATGATTCGGTCCCAGGACATCGGCCATCAAGTCGGCTTCACCGCAAATCAACCAGGCGCGGTCATCCGCATCCCGGCGATAAAAGATGTCGTCACGGCCCGAGAATGCGGTCTGCAAGTCAGCTTCGGTACACGTTTCACAGTACCAGATCGGGATCTGATGGCCCCACCAGAGTTGCCGGCTGATGCACCAGTCGCGTTTTTCGCTGAGCCAATCCATGTAGGTCCGCGAATACCGGCCGGGATAGAACTTCACCTTCTGTTCGTGGACCGCATTAATGGCCTGGGTGGCCAGGTGATCCATCCGTACGAACCATTGATCGGACAGGTAGGACTCAACCGGCGTCTTGGAACGGTCACTGTGTTTGAGTTCAATTTCGCGATCTTCGACCTTGACGAAATGACCGAGCGCTTCCATGTCCGCGACAACTTGTTCGCGCGCCTTGTAGCGGTCAAGTCCTGCGTACTTGCCGCCATTTTCGTTGAGTGTTCCATCCTGATTGAGGATGTTGATCATGGGCAGTTTGTTGCGTAGACCACAGGAATAATCGTTCGGATCATGAGCGGGCGTCACTTTGACAACGCCAGTGCCCAGTTCCTTATCCACGAGAATTCCATCGGCAATGATTGGGACTTCACGTCCGCTGACCGGGATTCGGACCAGTTTGCCAATCAGATGCTGATAGCGCTCGTCATGCGGATGAACGGCGACTGCGGTGTCGCCCAGCATGGTTTCGGGACGAGTCGTCGAAAACGCGATGGTGAGATCGGTTCCAACCACAGGGTAGGTAAACGTCCAGAAGTGGCCCTTCACGGTCTCGGGAGTCACTTCGTCATCCGCGACAGCCGTCTGCAGATACGTGTCCCAGTTGACCAGGCGTTTGCCGCGATAGATCAGCCCGTCCTTGAACAGTTTGAAAAACGTCTTGCGGACTGCTTTGGAGCAGACTTCATCGAGTGTGAAGCGAGTTCGGCGCCAATCGCAGCTCGAACCGAGTTGTTTCAGCTGACCGAGAATACGTGCTTCGAAGGTGTTCTTCCACGTCCAGATGCGTTCGACGAGTGCGTCTCTGCCGATCGAATGCCGCGTCAAGCCTTCTTCTTCGAGCATCCGGCGTTCGACGACTGCCTGGGTCGCGATACCGGCGTGGTCCGTACCCGGCATCCATAACGCTTCGAAGCCTTGCATCCGCCGCCAGCGTGTCAGCAAATCCTGCAACGTTCCATTCAAGGCATGGCCCATGTGCAGTGCTCCCGTGACATTCGGGAGCGGGATCATAATCGTATGCGATTTTTTTCCCGGCTGGGGATCAGCGTTGAACAGCCCTTTCTCATTCCAAAATGAGAGCCAATGAGCCTGGATGTCTTTCGGTTCGTACTGTTTGGCGAGCATATTTTCGTTTTTTGGCTGCGGTTTGGTTTGAACGGCCTGGAATGTCGGAACACAGGCTGAATGCAGAGGTTAGCGGAAAATGGTCTTAACTGACAGGCATTTCAAGAGATCTGACACGGTTCACGCATCCAATTGGCGAATCGGCAAGTGCCAACTTCGAGTTTTTTCGCGTCTCGATATTATCTGCGATGATGATCGGTTGCTGGGATGAAAGTCAAAGCGTACCGTCGAGAATTGCTCGAACGGGCAGAGAGACCGGATCGCGACCCGGAATCAGAATCTCGACCATCTCGTGCTCCAGGAACACTCGGTTGTCCACATAGTTTTCCAGTTTGGAATTCGGGTTTGTGTAGATTTCAAGCTGGTTGTCTCGCAGATTCACGATCCAGTAAGTTGGAATTCCGGCTCGCGCATATTGTTCCAGTTTTTTGCCACGGTCGGCTTCAAGCGAACTATCTGCGACTTCAATTAACAAGTGGACTGAATCACTTCCCGGAAGGTTCGGCAGATAATCGGCGCCTCGACCACGGATCACGGCGACATCGGGTTCTGGTTCAGTATAGTTGTTGATCAGTAGCGGAGTCTGTGTTCTCACCGACCAGCCAGAATCTCTAAACACATCATAGAGTCGACAGGATAAGGCGTCCGTGACGCAGGCATGCCGAGCACCGATGTTCATGGGATCGTCTCCAGTCGCCGCGCGGTTCTTAAGGACCACATATCCGTCCAACAATTCACAGCGAACGTCGGGTTTCAGCGTCCCGCTTTCCATGAACCGCTCAAATTGACGAACGTCCAGACGCGGAATCCCTGTCAATCTCCCTGCAACGATCTCTTCGAGAACGCCGATGCTCATGATTGAACTTCTCCAATGAATGTTTGATTGACCGAAATATCGATCTCAGATGAATTCGGCGACTTGCAGAGTCAGCGATTTTCCGTCAATTCCCTTGATTTCTATCTGTTCCCCTCATCCGCACGATTCTTACGGAGCACTATTTCATCCAACAGTTCGCACGGAGTGCCTTCGTCGAGAATTCCGACTTCGATTAATTGCTGGTATTGCTCGATCGTAAAGTCGAACAATGAGGAATACAGGTCCTCACCTGCCGGTTGCGTTTCAACTGGGGAAATGATCGGCGACTCTAATACGGCTTGATTCATCGCGGACCTCTGGCGGCTGATTGAATGTTTCAGAGTGCCCCCGCGCGCTCTGAAACATTCGCGAAATAGTCAATTCATTTTACCCGCATCCTTGTATAACTTGTAATCCACGCTATCGACCAACGCCAACCAGCTGGCCTCGATGACATTTTCGCTGACTCCGACGGTACTCCAGACATCATCTTGATCTTTGCTTTCAATGATGACACGGACACGGGCAGCGGTGGCTTCGCTGGAGTTGATCACACGGACTTTGTAGTCCACGAGATGCATCGAATCCAATGCGGGGAACGCCGGACGCAGCGCCTTTCGCAAGGCATTGTCCAAGGCATTGATCGGTCCATCTCCCTCGGCCGCAACCAATTCAGCGTCTGGTCGATCTTTGATTTTCAGTTTCAAGATCGCTTCGGTCATCGGTTGGCCCGAGGCATCAGTTTCAACATCGACGCGATAATGGAGTCGTTCAAACCACGGCTCGTAGGTCCCGGTGACTTTCTTCACCAACATGTCGAACGAGGCTTCGGCCGCTTCAAACTGATAGCCGGCGTTCTCCAGGTCCTGAACTTTTTCGAGAATCTTCGTCATCAGGGCATTGTCGTGCTCGATGTTGTACTTCGTGGTTTTGGCCACGATATTGGAACGGCCGGACAACTCGCTCACCAGGACGCGGCGTACGTTCCCACACACTTCTGGATTGATGTGTTCGTAGCTGTGGGCGATGCGATTCACCGCATGGACGTGCATGCCTCCCTTGTGGGCGAAGGCACTTGCCCCGACATAAGGCTGCCCATTGCGGAAATTCATATTGGCGATTTCGTAAACAAACCGGGACAATTCAGTGAGTCGCTGGACTCCGCCAGGAGCCAGCACATTGTGTCCCTTCTTCAAACTCAGATTCGCCGCCATGCTGATCAAGTCGACGTTACCGCAACGCTCGCCGATGCCGTTGATCGTGCCCTGGACCTGAATTGCTCCGTGATCGACCGCCGCCAGTGAATTCGCGACGGCCAATTCACAGTCGTTATGACAATGAATGCCTACCGGAATGTCGAGTACCCGCCGCGCTTCTTTCAGAGCGGCGACAATTCCCTCGGGCAACGTTCCGCCATTCGTGTCGCACGGAACGATCAAAGACGCTCCCGCCTCCTGAGCGGCAAGAATCGTTTTTAAGGCGAACTCGGGATTCGCTTTGAATCCATCAAAAAAGTGCTCCGCGTCGTAGATAACTTCGCGTCCGAGCGATTTCATATAGCTGACCGAATCCATGATCATCGCGAGATTTTCGGCCTCATCGACCCGCAATACTTCTAAGACGTGCAGATCCCAGGTCTTGCCCACGATCGTGATCACATTCGCCCGGGACTCAGCCAGGGCCTGCATGCCGACATCTTCGTCAGCTCGGACACCGCGCCGCCGAGTCATGCCGAACGCCGCGACTTTCGCGTGCTTCAGCTGCAGCTGTGCCGCCCGCTGGAAGTACTCGTGGTCCTTCGGGTTGGACAGCGGATAGCCGCCTTCGACGTAATCGAATCCCAAATCGTCCAACTTAATGGTAATGGCCAGCTTGTCCTCCAGCGAAAAGTTCACTCCTTCGCCCTGGCTACCATCGCGCAGGGTCGTGTCGTAAAGCTGAATGCGAGACATGCTGGAATACCTTCACAATTGACAATAATTGGCACATTCTGTGTGCCGATGTCGGAGCCGAAACTTTCGACCCCTGAAACGAAAAAACCCCCAGGTCACGCGACCTGAGGGTTAGCTGGCTCGTATTAATCACGCCCGGCCTCAAGGTCGCATTTTACCGCTAATAATAATGCTAATGCTCACAACACTGTTGTGAGACACCTTACGCACTATTTCTTTGCGGAAATTGGACATTGGAAGACCAAGAGTCGAATGATTGAGGATTTACCCAATGAATGCTAGCACATTATCGGCCGAATGTCAATCAAAATGCAGTTTTCTGCACTTTTGGGGGTAGGCGTCTCCATTGTGGGTGGAAAAATTGTTAAAATGGAAGGCAGAAAGGGAATGGTCGGTTTTTGGGTTCGATTTCTCAAGGAAGATTTATCATGGATGCCTTCAATTTAACACCAGAGCAAGCGGCGGAA
>JAQGHT010000538.1 GCA_028291565.1 Planctomycetaceae bacterium
GATCCCGCCGCCTGATCCCAGGCTGCCTGCAACTGCGCATCACCCTGTGGCCGAGCAAAGCCTCGCAAGGCAATCAATTCAGCCAGTGCTTTGGATAAATGCAGCGGACCGGGATCTTGAGACATAGCCATCCGTCATGTAGGACAGGTTTTCAATCTGTCCGTCAACTCGACTCTCGACTTGAACCACTGTCTTTCAGGAATTTGCTATACAGGATTTTGAGACCAAAAATCGCCGGACCTTGGGGAAGTTCCAAAAAGGAGTCAACCACCTCAATCATTAACGAAACTGGCTGCATCATCCTCTGAAAAATCGCCTCAATATGAAGGGCTGCGGACAGGTTGGAAACCTGTCCTACACAACTCGCCCGCAGTTACCTCAATGAAGTCGGAGGTTTCTCAGCCTTCGCGGGATAGCGGCATGATCACATACGTGTATCCATCCTCCGTGGTCAGGACTCCGGGATCTTCGTCCGTCGACAGTTTCAGACTGACCTGCATTTCCGCAGGCAGCACTTTCAGGAAATCCGAAATGAAACGCGGATCAAAACGAATCACCAATTCCTCACCGGTATAACTGATCGGCAATTCGATTCGAGAAACACCAACGTCCGCCGCTTGGCTGACCAGGACGACCGATCCGCTCGCGAAACTGAAATCGACACCACGGCTTTCTTCATTTGTGACGATCATGGCCTGTCGGACCACCGAGTGGAACGAACCGGCAATCAGGTCAATCGACACGGCGTGACTGCGGGGAATGACGTCCTGATACCGCGGAAAGCGACCTTCCACCAGCCGGCTGAAGATCGTGGCATTCGCAGTTTTGAAGAGAACGTCGTTCGGATGGTGAATGGCGATGTGGACCGGATCGTCGGTGTCAGGAATCGTGCGTTCCAGTAACGACATCGTCTTGGACGGCACGACTGGGGGCGCGGCCGGCGGCAAAACGTTGCCATGTTTGCCGCAGGGAGCGTGCATCAAAGCCAGCCGCCGACTATCGGTCGCCACCAGGCTTAGACGGTTCTCTGAGAACTCGAACAGAATTCCCCCCAAAGCATACCGGGCACTTTCGGGATCCGTGGCGAAGACCGTGCGGCGAATCATGTCGCGCAGAGTCTTTCCGGCAATGGTGAAATAATCCTGATCATCGAATTCGGCGACAGGGGGATATTCGGCCGGATCGGAAACCGGCAGTCGAAATTCGCTCCGCTCACCACACAACCGCACCGCATCCTGCTCGATGTGCAGGGTGACTCGATCGTCACGCAATTCACGCAGAATATCGTTGACACGTTTCGTTGGCAGTAAAGCTTCACCGCTGCCCTTGCAGTCGACGTCCGGAACGTCGTAACGGATGGCGATTTCCGAATCGGTGCCGATCAGGGTCGTTTTACCACCCGCCACTTGTAACTTTGCATTCAGCAAGATGGGTTTGGGCGTACGTGACGGAATCACGGCTCCTACCGCTCCAAACGCGGCAGCCAAGGCACTGCGATTGCACTCCAACTTCATCGTGATTCCGCTACCTTTCCAACAATCAGTCAATCAAATGCGAGCTTGATAAGACACAGCGACAGCATCCAGGAACAGCCCGGCAATCCGGGCCTGACGCAGAAGCATAGCCCACCTCTGGCTAACATGACGAATTGTATCAGAATTCCGCGAAAAACGCACGAGATACACGGGAATTCTCCTCAGGAATGTACAGTCTCCTGGATCTTGGCAAACGGGAAACGCCACGACGCTCGAACTCGTGTTGCAAGTCCTACGAGACCGACTTCCGCGAAACGCAATATTCCTGCGTTTCGTGAATGGATTTCACGAAACCTGAGAGCCCGCACTATACCGAACAGCGGAAATTGGAGTGAATGTCGCACTCGATTTTCAGACCAGGCGAGGGGATCTCAACGGAATCGGGAGCGGTCGAGTCAAGAACGTACCCCCATTCAGAGCCATCAATGGCGTCCCGCCGACTAGCATCAACGTAACTGAGCCTGATGCGTACGGCATCGACTCTCCCATTTTACCCCAACCTAAGGTCGGCTGACGCTTGAAACGCCACCAAGGGGGTTCTCGTGAGCCCACTCGCTCCAGCAGGAGCAGTGCGGATGTCTCAATCTGCCAAGCACCGGCCCGACCAGCAAAAGATTGTTTTCAAATCGACGGACATCCCTGTTATTGCAATTGCAATAGAGACTAATGCAACAGAATTGCATATAAAACGAGAGCTGCCTTGAAACGAGGCATGTTTATTTATTGGTGCTCGAAAGACTCGCTTGCCATCAGAGATTTGATTTGCCAGAGATGATGTTAGTTCGGTGTCAAACGTAACTTCCCACAGTTTTCTGTGCGAGCAAGGCTGGCTCTCTTCTTAAAAGAATTGAAATAGAAGAAGTAGTAAAGCGCATCCCAAACCATGTGCAAGGAATGGGATGGAAAATCCACAAGACTTTGTATTAAAAAGACTTACGGTAATCCAGCAGCGTCAGAATTGCGTGGATAAGGTGTTTTGAACACGTTAGAAAGCGGTTACGTGTTGGAGGCAAGCTGAGGGGTCGCTCGGCGACGTTTGGAGGACGCGAAAATCGCGTGACATTCCCGCACGGCAAACCACAGATTGTTGACAGGTTATCCACTCAAGCTACGAAGGGTCTCGGTGCGAATGACCCGGGCCTGAAATGAATTGGAGCAGCCGCTGGATGCCTCAGGAAAAGTATCGAACATACTCCTCAAAGAATTCGATTAAAACATCCCGGACAGCTGGGGTGATTTATGAAACTCGGGATTTTGTGACGACTATGAGGGATTGGCTATTTGAAGTCAATCAGATTGGCGATCGGAATCAGTTTGAGCTTTGTGATTCGAACGAATAATCACATCCTCGTTTTCCTTCGACAAATGTCAGGTTATGACCGCGGATTTGGCCAGATACCCCAAAAGGGTTTCTCCGCGCAGAGCGGCGACCTGGGTCAAGCCCATTTTTCGTCGATCCCCCGCCATCGGGCTTGTCCCGGTGGGTCCACGGTATCTGCACTACTCCTTGTTCCAGGGAATCCCATTGCAAAGTAGTGCAAAGGCCGTGGACCCACCCCCACGAGGGGGGTGGCGGGAGTTCAGCGAACAGCGTCGATTCGACAACGTGAGTTCGATGTCTTATTCTTCGCGCCATGCCGCAAAGGGAGACCCTGAACAATCGGGACTGTGTAGCATACGGTGTCCGATTTCGACACACGTAACCCGTTGGGGTAGAGAAATTCAGAGGAACTCTCGACTCACGGTAGCCGCTGACCGCACGGAGAAATCTTGGGCTATTGACGGATCGCCTTCGGGGATATTTCTCTAGAAATGTGCAAGCGGTCGCGTTAACGTGCCGGAATATCGATTGGCTCACCAGAAAAGCAGCGACCACGAATGGCACACACGGTGAAACATCGACCGGTCATAACCCATTCGAATGCAATTGCTTACGCGCCTTTACTGGCGTTAGCGCTTGAAGCAATAGAGCCAGACCAGAATACCAGCGATGGGCACAACAACCGGGGTCAAGAAGAACATACCCATCAGTTTAATGCCATCGGGAACCACGTAGGTGTCCAGAACGCCTGCGGGAATCGCCGTCCAACAGAACGCCAGAATTCCCATCATCTGCCGATCCCGAAGTTCCTCGGGCGAGAGCTGCGACAAGTTCCTGCGCGGTCCCGCTCGCTTCACTGGTGCAGATGGAGTGCTGCCACTGCTCTTTGCAGCCTTACCACCTTTGGCGACGAAATCTGCAGGCTCGTTTCGGGCTCCTGGTGCGTAGTATTTTGCAATGCCCTGATTGATGTTCAAGGGCGTTGCCAGAACGGCGCGGACCGGATGGTTCAGCCGCAGCCGCAATTCTTCTTCCAAGTCCGATTCCAGAGGGTGAGTGCAGGCCACCAGCAGCACGTCATCATCCACGAACAAGGGCAAAATTGAGTTCTGTTTGACCAGCTTCTTCGGCACCTGATCCAGCACGTTGTCATCCGGAACCAGCTCCGACAGATCGATAAACGGTAACCCCAGTTCCTCGGCATAGGCTTGTGTGGCGGTGGCCTGATCGGCCAACTTGAGCTGCACAATCACGTCACGCATATCCAGACCCGTTTTCTGGGAGTGGTTGCGAGCTTCTTCTGCCTGTGACTGACTGATCACCTGTTTCGCGACCAGGATCATTTCCAGGGGCTTGCGGCCGCTGGTCTCTTCCTCTTCCTCAAATTCCCGGCCTTG
>JAQGHT010000554.1 GCA_028291565.1 Planctomycetaceae bacterium
GGGAAGTACTCGAAGTCCTGCCCCGGGAGCTCGCTTATACCTCGGTCATGAGTTTGATGAATGTCATGACCGACAAGAAGCTGGTGACTCGCCAGGCCGAAGGCCGGGCCTACCGCTACACGGCCAGGCAGCAGCCCGATCAGACCGAAGGCAAGATTCTAGGCAACGTCCTTGAACGAGTCTTCGACGGCTCCGCCAGTGCCCTCATCGCGCGCTTGTTGGAACAATCTCAGCCGTCCGCAGATGAACTCGACGAAATTCGCCAATTGATTGATCAATACAAGCAGAAGAACGAAACGTAGCATAAGCCGCACGTAGCATAAGCCGCTGGCTTGTGCGGATTCCGAGCGAAAACGCGCACGAGCATCAAATCAGGGCGTTTTCAATTGGCATCGTCCCGAAAATGCGCCAAACGATAAATCGTAGCTAGCAACAGACCGATCAGATGAAACGGACAAGCCAGCGGCTTATCCTACGTGACAATAAAGGGAGCGCCATGTTTGCTCTGCAGCTCTTACCGGAACTGATGATTCAACGCCTGGCCTGGGTGCTCGTCCACTTCATCTGGCAGGGAATCGCCATCGCTCTCTTGTTGGCACTGACGGTTGGGCTGGGACGTCTGCGCCGTCCTGCAATCCGATATGGCCTGAGTCTCGTTGCATTGCTGGCCATGACGCTATGTCCGGTCATCACGTTCCTTGCTGTGCATCCCACTCCCAGCGAGATCGCCATAACACAGGTTTTTCCGCCAGAACAGCCGCAGGTGACGAATTCAGGTCGCGATGGCGCGATGGCCATCGCATCGACGCGTGAAGCCCGATTCAAACTTCCATCACTGAGGAACAGGCCTTCCATGCCTGGTCCGGAAACCGATGACGGTCCGCCGCTCGAAGAACCCATTCTGAAGTCCTCGCCAGTTGTTCCTGCAACTGACGGATCAGGCCAGACATCGTTAGCGAAACAATCGTTGGAAGCAACGCCCTCGCTCTGGCAGAAGACCCAACCGTGGATTGTGGCGGGGTGGCTGATCGGGGTCGCCCTGCTCAGCTTGCGCTTGTTATTGGGTTGGGTCGGCGTGTGGAGACTCCGCAGGCAAGTCACCTCCATGCCAACGTGGCTGATTGATCGGACACAGGCGCTCGCCAGGTCGATGCGGATCACGATGCCCTACGTTCGACTCAGCCATCGCGTTACCGAAGCCATCGTCGCGGGCTTTTTCAAGCCCATGATTTTGCTGCCGATTGCCTGGGTGACGGAATTGCCCGCCGATATGCTCGAAGCCGTTATCGCACATGAACTGGCTCACATTCGACGCGGTGACCTCTGGATCAATCTGCTGCAGCGGCTCGTGGAAACACTGCTCTTTTATCACCCCGCGATCTGGTGGCTCTCGCGCCGCCTGCGTATCGAACGCGAACTCTGTTGTGATGAACTGGTCGTATCCGTAACGCAGAACCGCTTGAGATACGCGGAAACCCTGGAACACATTGGACGGCTGAGTCTGACGGGGACGAAGTCGATGTTGGTCGTATCCATCACGGGACAACGGACGGTTCTCCTGGATCGAATTCGCCACATCCTGAACCTCCAGCCGCGTGACGCCTCATCGAACGCCTGGCTGGCGGGCCTGCTACCGCTGCTGGTTGCAAGCGTGATCCTGTGGTCCGCGTCCACGATGTCCGTTGTGCGCGGGTCTGCTGATCCCGCTCCAGTCCCGACCACAGGCCTCTCAGATTTGAAGGAGACGCCCAAGAAGACCGTCACTCTTAAAGCGGACGAGAAGGAAGTTACGCAGTCCGATGCACGGGCGGGTCAGAAGCCCCGTGCTGATCAAGTTCAGAAGACCCGCGTCGAACCCGTAGCCGAAGTCAAGACAATCACCGGAACTTTGATGGGTCTCGACGGCAAACCAGTTCCAGGAATTCAAGTCCTGGTATTCGAGGGAGCAAAACAACTTCCTCAGACGTTTGTCACCGATCAACAAGGTCAAATCAAGGTCCCCAAAGCGTGGCGTGAAATTGACCATTTTCTGTGTCTTGTCGCGAGAGACGGACAAGAGAGACTCGCGTGGTTCGACTTCTTCCTGCATGGACGTTCCAACAACGGACAGAAAACCGCAGATGGCTCGTTCAAATTGGTTTTTCTGCCTCTCAGCAGGACCGTTCGGGGCTACATGACCAACGACAAGGATCAGCCCCTGGCGGGAATTCCCGTGGTCGTTGAGTATCTGCAGCACGAGACCAATTTTGCGGCAACGCACTGGGATTCTCGTAAGGTCGGCAACGACATGGCCATCGCGGGAGCTGTCACCAATGAAGCGGGTGCATATGAACTGAAACTCCCAATCAATACGACAGCCACGCTACGTGCGAATCACCCAGACTGGATTACCCAGCGAGTGACAGCAGCCAAGGACAAATCCAAGGTTTCGAATCTCAAGATGGCCCGCGCCGGCAGGGTGAAAGGTCAGGTTGTGTGGCGCGGAATGCCTGTGGCTGGAGTCCAGATCGGGGCACAGGCAATTAAACCGGACATGCAACATGGTGGCTGGGGGGAAGCGGTCACCGATGCGGAAGGCCGCTATGAAATCGGCGGATTGCCGAACGGGCCGTTCAATATTCTGTTACTCGACGGTGTGAAAAAGCCGTTGACCGCCGCGGCACACGAAAGCCTGATCGTGAAAACCGGCGAAGCCGTTTCGGCCGACTTCACACTGCGGATCGGTCGAAGGGTCACAGGCCGAGTCCTCGACGTCGCCACGGGTAAGCCCTTGCCGGGCTGCGCGGTAGGTTACTATGGACCGGCACGCCCCCGATCGAGCGGAGCGATACTGTCCAGTGTCACCAATGAGCGCGGTGAATTTGAATTCGCCTTGCCCCCCGGTATGAGTTATTTCCACATCGCCGAAGCGCGAGAGCGTGTACCTGATTCACAAGTCGAAATCGACATCGTCGCCGACCGCGATCCGGAACCCATCACCCTGAAAGCAGGACCTGAAAATGAAGTGGGGATCAAAATCTTTGTTGGCCCGCCGCAAGATCGAAAGGTCTCGCTGAATGCGAGACGCGAGCCACTCGAATCGGCCCTGAAAACAATTTGCGATGCAGCCAACGTGAAATTGGAACTGGATGGTGACGGCCTGAAAACACAAGGCTATACCAGAAACATGCCTGTGGTGCTCCAACTCCAGGATGTCAGCTTGGGCGATGCGCTGAAGAAAATTCTCGATCGATACGAGAAGATCGGCTATCTGATTGAAAACGACACCGTTTTCGTCAGTACTCTGAAGAAGATCGACGAGCGCAAAAAGGCCGCATCCGCTGATAAAGGGGACAGCAAACCAGACGCGAAGGGAGACGTTCCGCCGGGAGAACGGCGGGGTCAGAAAGCCCCCGCCGAACCAGGAAAACGCGACTCATCGTTTATAGCTGTTGCTCCGGATAGTTTTGCAGGAATTGTCCGAGACAACGCCGGTAGACCCATTCCGCGTGCCGACGTAGTTCTCTGCAAAATCGTCCAGATCGATGGGCGATCTTCGACCGAAGTCATTGCGACCGGACAAGCAAGTGACAAAGGTCTCTATCAACTCGAATTGACCAAAGAAGCTCGTAAGCAATGGTCGCCGACGACCCAATGGGTCGTCTGGGCGATGACTAGAGGGTCAGGTCCAGGAATGGTGCAATACGCACTTGGCAATCATCTGTTTCCACGTCCGGAGGATGACAGTGACGCGACGGCACTGTATCCCGAGCGGACTGTGAATCTGGAACTGACCGACGAAAAGGGCCAGCCTCTGGCGGGAGAAGTCGTCCAATTCGATTTAAGAGGGTTCACAGTTCCACCCTCGTTTAGGAAACAGATGCTGACTGACACGTTCCAAGGCAAACTGGCAATTCAGCACATGCCCAGCGGCCCGAACGAAGGCTCGCCAACCACCCGCACATTACGTATCCAAACCAAATCACATGGCCTGCTCGAGTTCTGCTGGAACGCAGATCACGCCAGTGAGCTTGATGGCCGTGTCCGAGAAGGTGTTGACCCCATCCAATTAACGACTCAACCATTGGGCGGAATCAAGGGGCGACTGGTCTCGCAGAAGGGCGAGCTACCTCGCGAACTCATCCAGAATGTGCAAATTCGGATTGAAACCTTCCATGGTGATTCTTCCATGAAAACGCCGTGGTGCTATGGTTTCGCGAGCGCGAAGACGGATATTGACGGCCGATTCGAAATCCCACGATTGGTAAGTGGCAAACTTTCTGTGGTACGTGCGGAACTTCCACAAGGCGCACATTGGCGGCCGCTGGTGAACAATCGCCAGAACGTCGTGATCAAGCCCGGCGATACCACAAACATCGATATCCCGCTCATCGCCACTCGAACCTTGCGTGGCCAAGTCGTGCGTCCAACCGGCGAAGGCATTCCCAATATCGAATTCAGCATTTCCCATGGAGAACTGATCACTGAGAACTTAGCCCAGGGTCGAACAATGACTTCGGCGGCTTACGGGGAATACGTTCTCACTGACGCGTCTGGACGATTTGCCGTGGACATCATTCCTGGCAGAATTAACATCGCCAAGCAAACCTGTGCTGGCAGCGGTTGGGGGACTTCAGACCTGTGGCCCAATGCCAAGAAAAAAATCCCGGAAGAGCTGACGGGAAATGGATTGCAGATTCCAGAAGGCCATGAACCTTTCGATCTCCCTCCCATTGAAGTCACGAATTTCAAGGGGGTGTTGCGTGACGAGTCCGGCAAGCCAGTCGAAGGTGTTCTCGTCGCTTCGAATGGCCGCAAGGACTCCGTACTTGGAATCACTCAAACCAAAGCGGACGGCACGTTCGACATTCAAGTGACCGATAAACCGTCGCGCTGGGCCGCAGCGCGACGCAACGAGCAAGGTGACTTCGGATTGCCAGGTGATGACGCGCCAGACGTGAAAGTGATCAGCGAAACTCCACTTGTTTTGCAAATGATCCCTAAACCACCACGGGCCATCCCCGCGGAGAATGCAGGGAATGCGCACGTCAATCAATTTGAAGCTGTCGAATTCTCGGCGTTTGAATCGTCATTGAGCGATCCGGCATTTGATATCAACCAGATGCAGATGCTCGAAATCTCGACGCGCGCCGATCACGAAACCGTACTGCACCTGGATCGTCTTTGTCGTGACTATGGATGTGGAGACCTGGTGTGGTTATCGAGCACCCGGCAATTGATGGGACTCCGCGGCGCTCGGTTGATCCCATTGGGCATTGATGAACTGTCGGACCTGGAAGATATCGCCGATCTTTCGCTCGCAGACTTGCGAAACCGCCTGGCTCAGAAAGGAACGATTGCCGTCCAACTGAAGGGAAATCGGGAATCGGACGATTTCGCCATCGAGTCACACGAAGGACATCTCTTGCTGCTGCAAGTTGTGGCAGTTGACAACACGACACTCAAAGTCAAACTGCACCGACTGACGAAGAAAGAGGACGCAAAGTTTGAGGAACCCGGTGATGGCCTCGAGAAAGCAGTCTGGGGACCAATCACCGACGGTTTGCAGGCGGGAATTGCCTATCGCGACGCTGGCGCCAATCCGCAACAGTCAAAGAGATTCCTCGGTGAACTGGTGCAGGTCAAGCTCTTTGTGCGGAATGCCGGAAAGCAGGCCAGAAGCTACACCTGGAGACGCTGGAAGATCAATCCGAAGATTCCGGTACGTGTCCCATTGCTCGACGTATGGAAACCACTGATTGTCGACTCTGAGGGACATCGCGCATTGACAGGACGAGACAAGATCCACGACGCGGGCGAACGCCGGACTGCCACACTTCAACCGGGTGAAGCGGTATTCGTGGGAGCGACGTCTTTCTCGCTCTGGCCAGCGATTGATGTCGGATTTGGCTCCTATCCGAACCGCCAGACATCCGTCGCGACGGCGCCTGGAATCTACACGTTGTCGACAGAACTGCCGACGGAACTGGCAGGCAGTCCGCAAATCCGCACGGGCGAGCTGCAGTTTGTCGTGACCCAGCCCGACCAGGCCCAAATCATTTCTCTCAACCAACTTGATGCGGTCGGCCATGCTGAGGAGGAGGAAACCAGTACCTTCACTGGCTGGCGGGATGCGAAGTCGTCGCGGCGCATCCGCCCGGCCGCCCCCTTGAACGCCGCTGATTTCCAGACGATCCAGTGCCGTGCTGTTGATGCCGAGACGAAACAGCCTGTTTCGGGTGCCTTGGCTAACGTGGAGTTTCTCGTGTGGGGCGAGGACTTTTCTTCAGGCACAGATCAGGTCTGCGAATACGATGTGCTGACCGATGCCGAAGGGCGATTCGACATGCGGATCCCTCGCGCGCTGCTCAGCGGCTACCTGCCCGGCCGGCGTCCTGACTTTCGAGTGTTTATCTCGCATCCTCATTATGCCGAAACCTTCGACAGCAAGATGCTGAAGGACATGCAGGAACTGGGGCTGATCTCGAAAGATGGTACTGTCCAGAAACCGGGCCCATTGCCGGATCTCGGTGTGCCGCTCGACACAACCAAGTTCGCGTCATTCCAGGCCGTCGCGCTCAAACCGGCGCGGCCCCTGTCGGGACGATTGCTGGGCTTGGATGGCAAGCCGTTGCCGAACATTCACATTTACGGCAGCAATGCCCAAGGTTGGCCCGTGTTGTCAGGAAGTCCACAGACAGACAGTGAAGGTCGCTTCCGATTCAACATTCCGGCCAAAATGACGATGAAACTCGAATTCCGCGCCGCAGATTTTGGTCGTACCTACGTCACCGCAAAGCCCGACCAGACGGACCTGGGTGATATCCGGCCAAGTTTGGGAACCAGGATTCGGGGCCTGGTGCTGGATGTGGATGGCAAACCCGTGGCGCACGTCAAAGTGACCACTCCCGCGTGGCCCGACCCCCAGAGTCAGCCCAACTTCATCCAGGAAACGGACGACAAAGGCTGGTTCCAATCCGATGTGCTGGCACCGGGCGAATATCAGATTGAAGTCGGGGCGTTGAGGCAGCCGGATGAGGATCGCAACGGCGCGGTCGTTTCAGGACCGCCTCCTGATCTGTATGTCCCACTGCGATTCACCGTGAAAGCGGGCGAAAAGATTCCAGAACTCACACTCCGTCCGGCCACCTCCACCCGTGTCACGTCAACACTTTTCACCACCGTTCCGAAGCCTGCGAAGGATGAAGTTCCACAGGCCATCGATCCACTTCATTGGCGAGTCCTGCAGGAAAAGATCAAACGGGAACAGGAAAAACTCAAGTCAGCAAAGTCTGACAAAAACAATCAGGCTGGAAGTCCACTGGGATTTGAATTGGATGACGAGTCCGGTGGATTGGCCATCAAAGGCGATCCCCAGGAACAACAAGATTTCGCCCTCAGCTGGATCCAGGGATTCTCACGCATTCCCAATGTCACGGTGAAAGGGAAAGTTGGGGAACAGGCCTGGACCCGGATTTCGAGATTCGATGAACTCGAAATCATAACCGAGCCGCTGGCTTACTCATTCAAGGTTCCGAGCAATTTGACGGACGTGACAATCGAGCCAGGCGATTATGTACAACACTTACAACTGGGAAATGGTCCGAAGCTGTTTGGAACAACGATCCACGTGGATCGGCTTGGCACGGACCAGCTTGAATTGAAGATCTACCGTTATCGTCCGACGACGCTCAAGGTGATTTTCATCGACGCTGCCGGCAAGCAGGTCGTCATGAAAGACAACGCACTGCCGCCGGGTCTGGCGGTAGAAGCTCGTTATTCGAGAGAAGCCGCAGTGCGCCAGGCAGGAGTCCGCTTCGAATCTTCCGAAGTACTGATGAATCGAGCCATTCTCGATCACACGCTCCTGCACTTCGTCATTCCTGGTGAAGCCATTGATCTGAAAGTCAATCTGGACGGAAACAACATCGTCGCCCAGCAAATTACCCTCAAAGACGGTGAAACTCGGACAATTCAGGTTCAACTTGGCAAACCACAAACCCTGACCGAAAAGTCCGAAACAACTCCCCTATTCAAAGATGCGAAAAAGTAGGTATGGCTCGGTGCAAAAGTTTTGCAACGAACTCGTTGCCAAATGTTTTATCCTGCTCGCGGCCACGAATGAGTTTTTTCAATACTGATCCCCGCGATCCAACGTCTCATTCTTAACCATGTGTGGTATAGCCACGGATGAACACAGATGAAACACGGATCAGAGAAATGGAAGACCGCCAAGGCTTATCAGCGAATCGGACTGCTTGGAGAATTCTGATTGGTATTTTGAAAAATTCTTGACCTTTCTCATCTCTGTATCCGTGTTTCATCCGTGTAGATCCGTGGCTAAATTTCCGTCCAAAATGACCTGAATTCACGGGGGATCGGCGAAAAGTGTCCAAGTTTGGGACCTATTAATTGAAGATTTGCCAGATCCTGATGGCCTCGACATCTGCTAAACTGTTGCGAGAATTGATTTCGGACGATTTCAACAACGCAAGACCGATGAGGCGATTATCTTGGAACATCCGAATCAACCTGCCGCGAAGCCACCGTATTATCTTGAAGACCTGCAAGTCGGCCAGCGCTTTATCAGTGGCACGCATCAGCTTGATGCGGAACAAGTCAAGGCGTTCGCGAAGCAATACGATCCCCAGCCATTCCATCTCGATCCTGAGGCCGCGAAGGGGACCTTGTTCCAGGGATTGGTCGCCAGCGGCTGGCACACGGCGGCGATTTCGATGCGACTTCTGCTCGATACGGGATTGACAATTGCGGGCGGGATGATTGGAGCCGGCGCCGAAATCTCCTGGCCTAGACCCACTCCGCCCGATTCACTGCTCCATGTGGAATGCGAGATCATGGATCTCAGGACATCGCGGTCTCGTCCAGATCGGGGAATCGTGACGATACGCAGTGAAACCCGGGACCAGCTGGGCGAGATCCTGCAGGTCCTAGTTGCGAAGTTGATCGTGCCTCGCAGAATTATCTAATTTGACGGCGTTTTCGTGGCTGAACGGATGAAATCACGTAGAACGGCCGTCCGATTTTCCACGGTGGCCAGAAAGGACTGAGACCTTAATTACCGTCATAACTGCCAGAAAGGACTGAGACCTGAATTACCGTCATAACTATCGATAACTCATTGTCGAATCACGGAATAACAAGGCGACGACTTCACCCTCCCCTTGTTTTCCGCGATATTTTCTGTTTGAACAGCCACCACTGAGCTCGACTTTAGCCATTTTTCAGCGACAACTTGATGCGAATTCCTTGAGAAATCAGAAACATCGGCGCTTTTTGAATGCCCCAAACGGTTCACTAGGAACCAAAATCATTCCACAGATACTTTTGAAACACAGAGAACACAGAGCTTTTCAAGCGAGATTTCTCTGTGAACTCTGTGCCTCTGTGTTTCAAAATCTCAAATATTGATCGATCACCTTGTTTTGTAATATGGACAAACTCGAACTGAGGCGCCGTAACAAAACAAGTTGATCAAGTTCGACACAACGGTACATGTGGCAAAGCCAGTAGCTTGATTTCATTACGAATGTGTTTTTCACTCGCTATCGCGCGTAACCCTGGAAAACAGGGAAAGTTGGAACGCTAATCTGCGCTAATTAACGCTGATAAAAAGACAAGGAAACCCGCAATTGTGTTGCCTGACGACACTTACGGGATGGAATCCTGATTAGCGCAACTTAGTTCTTATTAGTGTTCACAAACCAAGTGAAGGTCTCTCGGTCACCGAATAGTCAAAGCAAAACAATCT
>JAQGHT010000712.1 GCA_028291565.1 Planctomycetaceae bacterium
GCACTGGTACAAACCGGGAGCCATCTATTTCCTGACCTATCGTTTGGCGGGATCGCTTCCGGCCGAAGTTCTGGAACTTCTTAAAGAGCAGAAGGAAGCCTTCCTCGGACAATCTCCGACTTCAGGAGTCAGCCAACAGGAACATCGCGACAAGGCGCACAAGGTGTGGTTCCGCGACTATGATCTCGCGCTGGATCGTGGCGACGGCCCGCATTGGCTCACAGACCGGCGAATCGCCGCAATAGTGCGCGGCAATCTCTACCACCATCACGGTACGAAGTATTATTTGCTCGCCTATTGCATTATGTCGAACCATGTGCATGTTGTTTTGCAGCCAACCGCCGAATTTGAGAAGAGATATTTTGACGGTATCGGTGATCGCGAAGATGGACTCAGTCCATTGAGCGAGATCATGCACAGCTTGAAAAGCTATACTGCTCACAAGGCAAATGAAATCCTCGGCAAAGACGGGCGATTCTGGCAGCACGAATCTTACGATCACTGGATTCGTAGCGAGGAAGAGTTGGAACGGATCGTCAATTACATCATGGCCAATCCGTTTACTGCAGGTTTGTGTCAACATTGTGAAGACTTCTGGTGGTGTTCTTGTCACGACCGAATGCTTCAGGACGGGGAGTTGAGTGCATGGTTGAGTTGGAAATGAAGTTGTGGTGCATGCGAACCGTAGCATACGCGGCTCGCGTGTGTGTATTTGTATTGCATTTTTTTTAATCCAATCCAATCAGACGGGCACGCGAGCCGCGGGCACTACAGACACACACGCGAGCCGCGTATGTTACAGAAAACTTGGCACTGCGATGATTCTCGACCGATTCCAGGCTTGATTCAGGAACATGCCATTGTCCCGATTCCAGGCCCCGGCGAATTACTGATCCAGATTCACGCGGCCGGAATAACTCCGACCGAGTTGTTGTGGTATCCCAGCACGCACACCCAATCGGGCGAAAATCGCCGGAATGCCATTCCTGGCCACGAATTCTCCGGCGTCGTTGTCGCAGTCGGCTCTGACGCCGGACCAGATTTTTCGGTCGGTCAGGCCGTCTTTGGCATGAACGACTGGTTCGCCAGCGGTGCCACAGCGGAGTTCTGTTGCACGCGGATGTCATCCGTCGCACCGAAACTCGCCCGATTGACACATGCAGCAGCGGCGACCGTTCCGATCGGTGCGTTGACTGCCTGGCAGGGCCTTTTCGATCGGGTGCAGTTGCAACCGGGCGAACGCGTCCTGATCCATGGCGGCTCAGGAGCTATTGGTGTCCTCGCGATTCAACTCGCGGTCTGGCGCGGTGCTCAAGTCTGGACAACCGCGTCCGCTCGACACCAAGACCTCCTGATTCGGCTGGGCGCTCAACGGGTCATCGATTATCGTACCGAACGCTTCGAAGATATTGTGAAAGAAGTCGATGTCGTATTCGACGGTGTCGGCGGTGCGACGTTGCAGCGATCGTGGAACGTATTCGGAACTGCAGGACGCTTGGTCACAGTCGCGACATCCAGCGAGGCCACCGAAGACGAGCGAACAAAGCAGGCGTTTTTCATCGTCGAACCAAGTGGAACGCAGTTGTGCGAAATTGCCAGCTTATTTGATAGTGGGATATTGCAGCCGGTGGTCAATGCAGTTGTACCATTCGATCAGGCCGCACTGGCTTATCTGAATCAATCCATGCCCAAACACGGATGCGGCAAGACTGTGATTTCGCTGATTCACGGAGGTTGAGGTGCAAATGTGTGCAACGAGTTTGTCTCGAAATTGCTCTTCCTTCCGGCGACGTACGCCTTTCCTGTTTGCCGTCATCGTTGCGGGCTTGCTCTTGAATCAGGCAATGGCTCAGTTTCCTCGCCCCCGTGCTCTTTTTGCCGAGAATCAGCCAGTTTCCTTCTCGGAACGGATTCGTTCGAGTCAATTCGTCGCCATCGCGGAATGCATCGCAACGACGCGAGAAACCGAAACTCATCCTGCTGGCTTCACAACCGTCCAAATTAGAAGGGTTTTCAGGGGAAGTGAGATCCTTGAGACGGATCAAATTGTGAAACTGGACATTGTCTACTCGGGTCGGGCTGGACAGACAATTCTGGTCCTGGGTCAGAAACTGGATGAAGAAGGCTCACCGTTTGAATACATCATCATCGAAAACCCCTTGCCCTGGCGACTGGGATATGTCAGCAAACTAACGGAAATGGAAGCCGATTCGACTCTGCGACTCTCGTATTTCTTACCGTACCTGGAATCTACGGACAAGTTGGCCGACCATGATGCCTATCTCGAATTTGCGTCGGCGACTTACGCGGAGCTCGTCAAGTTGCATCCTGAATTCCCCAATAACAAGTTGCGTCAATGGATTCGAAACGTTGATACAAAGCCGGAACGCGTCCAGCTTTATGGATTGATGCTCGGGATGAGTGGCCGGTTGGTTGACGCGAAACTGCTGGACGACCTGATTATGAATGCGTTGAGAATTGACGCCCTCAAGTCTCAATGGGCACGCCGAGATGATATTGTGGCGGTGTTCGAAATAGGGGACGGTGATCTAGAAGCAATCAGTATTGACGGCCTTCCGGTCACGGATGACGATCAACTGAACAGAAATGTCGATCACCAAATCGAAAACACGGTCAATCCCAAAATAAAATTGCAAGAGGGTTTAATTGTCGGTTACATCCTAAGCCGGGGTGTTCGAGCCTTGGATCGGCTTGACGAGCAATTCGTGCAAGCCCCTGACGTCGGGTACGACAAAAGGCAACTTGCCTTATCCGCCCTGTCCTGTGTCTGGATCAATTCGAAAGATCGATTTGCTCGAGAACGGTTGCTTAAAACGATTCACGGATTTTTGAATCATCCGGAAACGGCGGATACAGCAATTTCGATTCTATCCCAATCGCAGGATTGGTCTGTTCAGGATAGACTGATTGGAATGTTGGACCAACCAGCCTTTAACGGTCCAGACATGCGGGCGGCGATTGCGACCTACTTGATCGCGTCCGCCAAACGAAATGAAAAGGTCTCGACGCCAACGGCCGCCGACATTGCGGAAGCAAGAAAAGCAAAGGTGAGCTTGGAACGCTTGCGTCGTCTTAATGCCCAAAGCGTGACGGACATTGAGGAGTAATTAAGCCACTTGCGCAGCGATGTCAGTAGGATCGACGCAGTTACAATTGTCGTTTCTGCAAGGTTTGTCGCTCGTCAATAGTCTTCGTTCAAAAGCGATTTGCAGACCGATGAGGGAACTCCGATCGCATTGCGTCTGCATCATTCTGCTCGCATTATTCTGCCAGTCCGCGCGATATTCAGACAGTTATTGATGCGCCGATCGTAAATAGGACGATTTCCCTCTACTTGCCCACGGCCGTAGCTCATGCGGCTGTCGTGGGTTTTTCTCGCGCGATTTCACACACGCGAGCCGCGTATGCCACAGTTACAGAGCTCTCCTACTACAAGCGGAAAAGAGTGCTCAGACGCGCTGCAATCAGGTTCAAGACGCGGAATTGGACGACGCAATTGCTGGAGCAGGGGCGGAAAATGAAGTCGATGAGGAACGGTTGAGGTTACCTGCTGGATTGCCCTTCGGTTACCTCTTAAGTCGAGGAGACCGCGCGCTGGACCGCATTGACGAGCGAATCCTGCAAGATCAAACAGCGAGTTCTGACAACAAGTTCGTCGCCGAATATACTTTGATGTTAATTTGGGAACAAGCGCAAGACCGTATATCTCCGGAACAGTTGCGGCGGTCCATGCGCAACCTGTTGAATGATTCGGAAACGGCGGGAGTGGCAATAAACAATCTGACGGAGTGGAGAGACTGGTCAATTCAAGACCGACTGGTCGAAATGTATCAGCAACCCGGATTTAACAGCGCGGAAATTAAGCAGGCGATTCTGAATTATCTCACCGCGTGCTCCAAACAAAACGACGGTGCCACATTGCCGGAAACAACGGCAATTTCACAAGCAAGAAAGGCGGAATTGAGTTTAGATCGATTCCGTCAATGGAACGCCAATCTCGAACGCTTTCAACAATTGCACGCCAAAATGATGAACGTCGTAGAGATTGATTAAATACGGTTTTCCGTGGAACCTTTGCCTCGAATAACTTCGTGTATGATTTTTTTGACGATGAGGTTTCACTGGTATTTCTCGCGACAACGAGGCAACATTTTCTGGACTGGCGTCATATTGGCGCGCATCCTTATCAACATGGCCGCGCCTGCGGCCACGCACGCATTCTGCCCGCGGCGTCATCCCCGCCTTTATCGGAGCTCATCCGAGATTATCAATTCATCGCGGTCGACTGGGTGGCACTGCAATGGACTTTTGAAAAAACGAAATACGTGCCACTGCTTCAGGTCGGCGCGGTTCGGATCACGAGTTTGAGATGACCGTGTCGCCGGCCTTAGCAGTGTCTCCAACGAACACGGGCCCGAGTTGAAACTGGCCCCCTGAATGACAGTCGTTCCGAACGCAGATCGAATCAAAAACAAATCAGGCAGTTCTCTGACATCGACGGCGTCCAAAGGGACTGCTTGACCGTCGAGTACCCCGGCGCCTCGGGACAAAGCAGTGGCGCGTCTTCCCTGTTGTCGAAGTTCAAAACAGTGCCATTCTACGCCGTCAACCCATTGTAGCTGAATTCGTGAGAATTCGGGCACGGTCGACGTCGCGCTGCGGAAGTCTCACGACATTCCGCTACGTGAATTCCAGGGAAAAAGGATTAACGGCGTTGAGTGCCACCCCGCCCGTGTCCATCCGGTCCCGATACAGATCCTTGATGTGGGAGTTCGCTCATTGGAAGCTTGAATTCAGAATTGACCGAGATCTTAACGGTACAGTAGACTCTTTCAATTACGAGCGCTCCCTTTTTGTTTCTGACTCTGCCTGTCCGTGATTTTCGTTTCGAGGTGCAGGCGTCTGTCTTTCTCGCGCTGGGATTCCTGATGCAGCGTTATTGGGTTGGCGTGTTTGCATTGGCGGTGCTGCTGGCGAATGTCGGCTGGGCGGCGGATGAGCCACTTTATCTGGCGCAGGGCTTGACCGAGCAAGCCCGAGTCTACTTCTATCAGAAGTCTCAGGGCTCTCAACTGATCCCGTTCCCCTGGTTTCGGGCGCTGCAGACCCAAGACGGCCAGCCGTTCGCGGATACCGCTCACCTGCAACAGTTTGGGTTCCTGTTTGAGCCGAATGTGCACGAAATTACCCTGCCACTGCCGATTGGAATGGCGAAGGATCATGATCCTGAGACTGGCGCCTGGCTCGGTCTGACGTGTGCCGCGTGCCACACAGGTGAATGGCACTATCAAGGGCATACGGTTCGAGTCGATGGGGGAGCGGGTCGCATCGATCTCGTCAGTTTTGAGC
>JAQGHT010000594.1 GCA_028291565.1 Planctomycetaceae bacterium
CGCGGACTGCAGCTTTTTCAAGCCTTCCTCCATGCGCGACTCGAACCGGTCGTGCATCGCCTTTTCCTTTTCCCGGCGATCACCGCTCCGCGCCAGAACGTAGGTCTCTTTCGCTTGCTGATCGCGAATGAGTTTCACTTCGACCCCATTTTCCACCGTCTGCCAGCCGCTCGCTTTGATCTCGCTTTCGAAGTGTACAAGTTGTGCTTTCGGCATTCCCACGATGTAGCTGGATCCGCGCTCTCGCAGATAGCTCAGATTGGCGTCACTGACCATCCCGCGATCCATGATCCACACGCGATGCAGGCGGCCATATTTTTTCTCAACCGCGTCAATGACATGTTGTACCGTAGTGGAGTCATGTTTATTTCCGTCGTACACTTCATACCCCAACGGAAACCCGTCTTCCGTCACCACCAGTCCAATCAGCACCTGAGGACAGTCTGACCGCTTGTCTCGCGAGTGCCCACGCTTCGCGCAGGGGTTGGCCTCGCACTTGCCTTCGAAGTAGGTACTCGTGATGTCGTACAGTAGTATCTCGTACTTCAAATCAAACAAGGTTTGACATGTATCGCGAAGATGGGCTTCCAATCGAGACTTCAAAGGCAGGAGATGATCCAATGCGGCATAGAGCCGATCCGTATGGATCTTTTCAGCCGGTACATTCAGGACGCCATCCAGCGCCGTGCGCGGATACCACACGGTCTCGATATGGTGTTCACTGGATGGTTCACAAAACCGAGCCAGCGTCAGGACGGCCGCCACCTGATGCCAGGGCACATCCTCTCGTCCTGTCGGCAGAGCCTTCTTCAAGAACGTGTCGAGCCCCAACATGCGCCAGGCGCACCATCCCAGATAGACATCGCCGAAGTCTCGAATTCTTTCCAGCCGCACATCCTTGACGCGGACCCGGACGGTCTCTTCGGAGTGTTCTTGAGGCAGCTCGGGAGCAGGCGGCAATTCGAACAACGTCCGAATTCGTTCCGAGGGCTTCCCATTGGCGGACTTTTCTTTGGCCGCCAACTTTTGACTGAGCTTGGCAAGGCCACTCTGCTCGCCCGCGGCGAGTTCGCTCAGATAGGCCACGACGCGCTGTCGAGATCCCTTGGGCATCCGATAGGACTGCACCAGAGCCCAATAGGTGTGAGTCTTCCCGTTTTTTCGTTTGCGACACGATCTTAAAAACATGAGCGATCCCACCCTCCTTTCTGGAGCTTAGGATCCCAGGTAAAAAACGGCCTTCAAGGGCAAAGTTCTTCACTACACAGAAAACGGCGGCGCCCGCCTTACCAAATAATGACTTACGTCCAAAATCTGCGAAATTTTTCCCGCAGTAGCGTAACCTGGGTTAAGATCCTCGAAATTCCCGCGTTGCGGAGCCATCCAACGTCTCCCGTAGATCCGCCACCGCCGGGTCGTGATGCGGAATTGCGTAGAGACTCAGCACTAGGTCAAATGCGGCTAAGAAGTATTTTTCGGGATCGCGAAAGTCGGCATATACGCGTCCCTGGAGCAACGGTGGAAAAGACGTTTCCTCTGTTCCATCCAGCAAAGTTGGCAGCACTGATTCCTGGCTGGCCTTGTTTCCAATCATGCGCTTCCCAATCAGGTCCCCCTCCGCCGCGACGACAAACGGTCGCATCGGATCTCCGTTATCATATTTTTGTCGATATCGCGGCGTTCCTACTACAATGACCCGATCGCACTCCGCTAGTCGCTCGACGAATCGCGGCACACTCTTTCCGATCTGCGAGTTCTCCCAGCGATCGAGTACCACATTGATGCCAGCCTTCTTAAGGTCAGTGGCCACGCTCCGTTCCACCCATCGTTCCTGTGCCCGGTCGCCCCAAGCGTAACTGATGAAGCAAGTCGGCCGCTGCATCTTCCGTTCTTCGACGTGAGAAAGTACTCGGTAAACTGCCTGTTCGAATTGCGTCCGTCGATCTGCAATACGCCTCTGAGTTTGCACTTCGGCTTGTAGCTTGCGCGTCAATTGAATGGGCTCGTCCGACTTCGGCAGACGGAGCTGCTCGCCGCAACGCGGGCAAAAGACCGCGTCATTTCCGGCTCGAGACTCTTCACGCGCAACGCCGCGATTCAAAACGTGGCCTTTCGAGCAAACCACCGGTTCGTACCGATAAACTGTCAAATTTCGCCGGCCAAGGAAACTCTCAAATAGGCTTTGGAACAAGGTCCGAACCGTCGAACCGACGTCAATACCGTAGTAAAGGACGAAATCAAGTTCCCCGATGCGGTCCGCTTCTTGGCGGAAGCCACAAATCAGCCCGCTACCAATCTCATACCGTGCCTCATGACGCCATTGATTGGTTCTCGTAAATGTTTGCGTATAGCCCAATAACACCGTCAGTGAGGCATACACGTTTTCCACCGCGCCGCGGAGAGTATAAGCCACGCTATCCTGTGTCGGTCGTTCCTCAGTCAGAAGCGGTTTCTTCTGGTTGATCAGTTCCGGGAAAACCAAGTAGGATTCGCTCGTTAGAGGGCTGGTTTCGCGGAAGCAGACGTTATGTTCCAAGAACAATAATGTTGTAGAATCGAGAAGAATAGCGCGCTCATTCGCCGGGAGACCTTCGAGTTCCTGAAACAAATATCGATCGGCCAACAATTGCTGTTCTTCCAGCGCTCCCAAGCCCCTCTCATTCCGACGCGCCTCAAGCACGAACGAAGCTGCCAAGTTATTCAGAAGTTCGGGTTGCAAAAGTATTCTAGACTGGCCAGCCGACGTTCTCAGACGCTTGACGTAACCATGATTCTCCAAGTGCCCGATCGCGGTCAGCATCTCAGCATCGTTGAAGGTCCACGCCGAGTCGGTTGCCTGAAGTCGCTGTCGCAGTTCGTCCGGCGCGACGATAACCCCGTGACGTCCGGTGTGCTCTTTCAGCGCTAGAGCGTAGTCTTTGATCCGCTTGAACGTGTCGGTTGTCACCGTGGCGGGCATTGCTTCCCAATCGATGAGTTCCTTCAAACGAGAAATTAGTTCGGCCAAACCGGCCCCTGAACGGGCACTCGTCATTAGATAACCGTTGATGCCACGCTGTTGGCAAAATGAATTAAGTTCTTGAGCAGTCAATGTCCCAGTTCCCCGGTCGCTTCGTGCAGCGACCAAAACTGCAGGGCAGTTCGTGGCTAGGTTCGAAGACGGTAAGCTGCGACGGACAATGTTTAATTGGTTGAGCCAGAATTCCACTCCGTGCAGCACATCGCCGTGGACTGTGGGATCGAATAATAGCAGAGCAAGGTCGGCGTCATCTAGGAACAGTGCATGAATCAGCCTGTAATCCGGCTGACCGGCGAGGTCCCAGAGAACAGCTTCGCACTGCGTGCCGTCACCACGAGTCTGGCAGAGATCGCTGAGCAACCAGAACTGCTGTCCGTGGGTTGAAGAGTGCTCTTTGAACTCACCATGCGCCATCCGCCAACCTAGGCCTGTTTTACCCACTCCCGAATCCCCGACCAATACGATGCGGGCACTAGTGTAGCTGACGGATGGAGCCGTAGGCTGAGAGCTTTCAGCTTTGGGATTGAACAGTAACTCAACGTCTAGATTCCAAAAGTGTATCTGTTGGAACTTCTTTTCGGGCGCATCGGGCGCAAATCCCGTGGTGGCCAACAACGGCCTAGTCGGATGAAATGCGAGCGACGGAATCCAATAACGCGGATGAGCGGGTTCCGGAATGACTGCAATGGATTCCCATGTCGCGCAGTTCCTAATGCGGATCGTATTATCGCTACTCTTCGACGCCAGCAGCCTTCCATTTGCCGAAAACGCAACCATTTCAACTGGTCCCGTGTGTCCCTCGAGTGTTAATAGCAGCCGGCCGTTGGCCACGTCCCACAACTTGACTGTATTGTCCGAACTCCCGGTTGCCAGCAAGCGGCCCTTCGCATCAAACGCTACGCTTAATACTGTACCTGTGTGCCGTTCGAACGAGTGAAGCAATCTGCGATTAGTCACATCCCACAGCTTAACAGTACCGTCCGCACTCCCACTTGCCAACCTGTCGCCCTGCGGATCAAACGCGACGCTCCAGATCCAA
>JAQGHT010000600.1 GCA_028291565.1 Planctomycetaceae bacterium
GGGAGAGATTTCGGCGGGGGGAGAATTTCTTTGGCCATCTGAATGATGACTTCGTTGCCGAAGCGGGGCCAGTTGGGGTCGAGGATGGCGAAGTGTTTGTGGGCGTCTTCAGAGACTTGCTGCAGACCAGGCCAGCGTACGAAATCCAGATTCTCGCTGCCGCTTTCGTACTTCCCTACGACCAGATCAAATTCCAGGTCACGTTCTCGTTCGGCTTCTGACCACAAACCGAATTGCCAGGCGGGAAACTGGCAGAATTGTCGCTTCCCGAAAAGATGCTCGATTCGACAGCGACGCTGGAACCACCGCCATTGACTACGGCACCAGGCATCTACGAAAGTGATACCCAAGTCTTCACCGCACAACTGGCGCTGCTCTGCGACGTATTTCAGGGCCTGCGAGAGACCCAGTTCTACGAGGCATTCGCCCTCGCCTTGTCTGACAAGCTTTGGCATAGTTTACCCGTTCGATCGGAGGCACGATCTTTTTTCGGAGTGATTGCTTATCTCAGGTTGATCAATTTCAACAAAATGTTACTTCGCGCTTTCACGAATTCGTGATTTTTGCCGGAGTTTTCCAATGTCTGCACTGATCGTTGTGACAAAGTGGCTCTAGAATTACCAAATGTCAGTAAATTGAAGTTGTCAATCGTCACTTGTGTCAACAATCCACTGCTTGCTGACAACATCTGCTATTCAGGGATCTGTTGTGAACGCTTTTTTTTCTGGAAGCGATCAAAAGATATCGTCCGAAACGCGGCGCTTCTCAAAGTGAAAAACGGAACGCGATTCGCATTTCTGCCGGTGGGCTCAGTTCAGTTTGCAGAGGAATCAATTTGCGGGAGAAATCGGGGCGGGCAACAGCGGGGGTGCATCATTGTTGAGCAAATTTGAGTATATTCTTCTTGCGAGTGTCGCTGGCACGTCTGCAAGACGTGATGCCGGCTCGAAAGCTGCGATTATCATCCATACAAAATATAACATCCTCATGAAACTAAAATAAAGTTCGGCGAGTCTTCGCGGAGAATTTTCCCATGCTTGAGTTTGGGATGCGATTATTTTTCTTGCTGTTAGTAATCGGACAGTCCGGTTTTGTCCGGGCTGCTGACGTTCCTCGCTTTGATTCGGAGATCGCTCCCTTAGTGAAGCGGCATTGCGTCAAATGTCATGGTCCGGCGAAACAGGAAGGAAAACTCGATCTGAGTGTCGCTGTGGGCTTGATCCGGGGAGGCAAACATGGTTCTGCCCTGGTCCCGCACGATCTGGCAGCCAGTCTGATCTGGCAACGCGTCGATGCGGATGAAATGCCTCCCGATGAACCCTTATCGGCAGAGGAGAAGGGTTTGCTGAAGCGCTGGATCGTCGCGGGTGCTCCCGGTTTGCCAGAAAAGGGTGCGGCAGTTTCCGCCGATCATTGGGCATTTCGAGTACTTCAGTTGCAGGAGATTCCGAATGTTCGGCAAACTTTACCAATTCTCAGTCCGCTCGACCGATTTCTCCAGGCGCGATTGGAAGCCGAGGGTCTCGGCCTGTCCGCGGAAGCCGATCGTTACACGCTGATTCGACGGGTCAGTCTGGATTTGACCGGTTTGCCTCCGAATGGAGAGCAGATCTCTCAATTTCTAGGTGACGCGGCGTCGGATGCGGATTCGCGGATGGTGGAGCGTTTCCTGGCCTCGCCGCACTATGGGGAGCGGATGGGAAAAATCTGGCTGGATGCTGGCGGATATGCGGATTCCAATGGCTATTTCAATGCGGATTCCGATCGGCCGCTCGCCTACCGCTATCGAGATTGGGTCGTTCGAGCGTTCAATCGCGATCTGCCCTATGACCAGTTCGTGCGAGATCAGATTGCCGGTGATGAGCTGGCTGCGTTTCACCCGGAAGCGGGGCCAGGCGCCGCGGATCAGACGATTGAACGCCTTGAAGCGACTCATTACCTGCGCAATGGCCAGGATGGCAGTGGAGAGAGCGATGGTAATCCCGACGAAGTTCGTGTGGATCGCTATACGGCGTTGGAATCATCGATGCAGAATCTGTCGGCCTCGCTGCTGGGGCTGACGATCCAATGTGCCAAATGCCACGACCACAAATTCGAGCCGATCAGTCAGCGGGACTATTACAGTTTTCAAGCCGTACTCTCCGGAGTCTTCGCTCCCGATCAATGGCTGAAGCCCAACGAACGCTTTGTGTTTGCGTCACGCCCTGGTGAGTTTGAAACCTGGCAGACCCGGACCCAGGAACTCAATGCCCAAATCAAGCAATCCGCAGTGGACCTCGCCGTCTGGACCGCGAAAAATCGGCCGCGAGGCCAGGTGCTGTTTGAAGATGCGTTCGACCGCACTCCTGAAAAACTGTTAGAGCAATGGAGCAATACTGCGCCCGGCGATGACAGTCCTGGTGGCAAAGTGCCAGTGAAATTGAATCAATCCGCGGCGCCTGCTGGTCTGATTCAGGACGGCCGCCTGCGGATCGTGGAAGGGGGCACCCAGGGCAGCAGTTGGATTTCGACTGTCAAAGGGTTCGACTGGACACCAAATGAAAAGGGTGGCGTGATCCAGGTCACGTTTGATTTGATCGACAATCGACTGACACCGCAGGACAAGGTGGCCGACCGCATCGGATACTATATCTCGCTCCATGATTTCAACGATAACAGTTCGCAAAAAGGTGGAAATATCCTGATCGATGGTAATCCGGGAGGCAGCACGGCAGTGCATCTCGATTATCCCGGTGATGATGGGAAGGCCGTGGGCTCGATCGGCACGACGGGATAT
>JAQGHT010000645.1 GCA_028291565.1 Planctomycetaceae bacterium
CTCCGCCGAATCGGATCTTCCTCCAGGGTCATGCCGCAGTCCACCAAGGTCATGATGACCAGCCTTGTTTTTCCCACGGTAAAGTTCAAATCCTCCCAGGCACCATTGTCGCCTTGCTGCTGCAGCAGGAATTGTTTGCCGTTTTCGATCGATTCTCTGACTGTTTTCTCGGTCAGATTCTGCACCTTTTGAGCTGGGGACTCAAGCGGAAAGAACAGGATAGATGCAGCAGCAACCAGCAGCGACAGTACAGGAATGTAGGCTTCGGAACGTTCTGAAGGCGACTTACCGCATGCCCTATGCAATCGCGGAGACATGATTTCCATGAGTGAATCTCGACACAGGGTTAAGCTGAGAACAATCGATCACGGTGTGATTATATCGAATTTCCCACGAAGACACGCCAATTCCTTTCCCCGGTCCAATCTCTATTGAAAAACTCCAAAAACTTGCCAAGCAACTGATACGTCGAATAGTTTGCCTGAACGGCTATTGAAATGCTCTTCGATTGCGACTCTCTGCGAGACATCGCCAACAGAAATCTCTGCCGGTCTGCGGAAAGGACTGGAGCCCTCAAATGCGAAATTGCATTCGTCATGGGAATGTACACACGATGCGGTTGACCAAACTCGGCGTTCGGGTTTGTTCGCGTCGCCGACAACAGATAGGACTTGTCCCAGCCTCGTGTGAAAAACAATCCAAGACCATTGGAAGTCAGCGCAGGTGACTCCTCGGCGATTGCCGTGCTGATTGGCGGTCCAATCAATTCCGGTTTTTGCAAACTGTTCGAGCGCCAAGCCCCGTGTGGTGAACCACAAGTCTTACTGACGGGTAGGCCTGGGAACAAAGGAAAAATCAAGGCCCGCAGAGTTCGACGGCATCAACCTCGACAATCGCCGGTACAACTAGTTAGACTCGGGACGTGGATACAGAAAATCTTTTCGTGACAGAAGTCAACGCCATGGCGCACACGATTCCAGATCTCTGGCGCATGAATGAAGATGTCCCACGTCTATATCAATTCTATCTGTTGCAGTTAATGATAGATGAGCAGCATGAACGGATCGTCTCTGCCTGCCGTCGGATCCGTCAATACGCGAAACGAGGGCCTGGAATCAAGGATGGGTTATTCACATTTTGGTCCGAAATCAACGCGTTGTGCGAACTGAAAAATTATCGAGCTGCCTGGCAACAACTTCGGCGTTGCGAATACATCATATTCGGAAGACGGTTCGACCTGAAGCGGGGTCAGTTTCCACCGTCGAACGGAACGAAGGTGTTTTACTACTACGCACCGATCCTGTACTTTCTTGGCAGATATCGTGAAGGTTGCGATTTGCTGGAGCACGAGCTCGGTTTGTTTCTTAAAGGTACCAACTACATCAGTTACGAGATCCGTTTTCATGTCGCTAACAATTTGAAGCCTTCGGACAGATTCTGTGTTACGCTTGCACACTTCTATACGCGACTTGGTAGAAAATTGAGAGAGTGGAAGCAATCGGAAACATTCGTCAACGCGTTCCACCCGAGTTTCTTTCGCATATTGGGTGTTGAACCCGAAGTATTGCTGACAAATTCCAAAGAATTGCGAACCTTCCTGAAAAAGTTGAATAAAATACCTCGTACGCAACTCAAAAGAGAAAATGGTTGCACGATTCTGCTCAAGACCGCTCGAAAAGCCCGAAAGCAAACGGAATCCGCAAAACGAAAGCAGGAACAAATTGACAAACAGTTCGAGGATGCCAAGCAAGCTCGAACTGTACAATTGAAGGAATTGTTCCCGGAATTGCGTGCGCTTTTGAAGTGAGAAAGTGAAGCCGTGGAAGCGTAAGAGGTGAGTTCGCAAGGTGACACGTGCGCCTGAGTCAGGTGATTTGATCTCCATGAAGTCGGAGTTACTGAACCCGTGGCAATCAATGCCAAGTTCGCCGTCTGTTTGGGAGCAGTATCTGTACATGTGATGCCAGGCCCAGTGTTCAAGCTCACAACTTCTCGGGGCAGGCGACCCTCAAAAACGACAAATACATGATCGCCAACTGGCATCCTTCCGCAATTTTGCGTGCCCCGAAAAGGCTCGCCGCGGCGAAATGCATCGCGAACTCGTCACGGACTTGCAGCTCGCCAGTTCACTGTGTTCCGAAAATGTAGACTGATCGCGAAATCTCGAAACCAATGTTACTCATCGTTACCAGTTTTCAGGATGTCATATTTTCAGGACGCTAATCAGTGATGGCGCTCACATAACGGTCCGCCGACCGTCGTACGACGGCCTTCCCTTCTTGTTGGATCACCGTATCCCAGAATGCTCCATAGACTCGGTCGAAATCGAATGGCTCGACGGCTCCGACCGTCCGCTCGACCGAAGGCGCCGAGAGTGGAATGTAATTCGGATACGAGTACATGAAGCTGACATGCTTTCGATCGGCGACAACCTGAATGATGTCGCCGGACAAGAGGGCTCCCTAGTTGCCAGCGCCGTTTTTCCAATGCAGGACAATACCACCTTCGAAGTGGCCGCCACAGCGAACCAATGTCAGCCCCTCGCCCAACGTTTTCGTTTCGCCGTCCCAGAAAGTAATGACCTCATCTGGCCGCATGACCCACTGGCGGTCAGCAGCATGCAGTTAAACCGGGACGCTGCCGAAAGCCCGGCTCCATTCAACCATGGATGAGTAGTAGTGCGGGTGCGAGATGGCAATGGCTGAGATGCCGCCGAGTGCTGTCACGATTTCG
>JAQGHT010000664.1 GCA_028291565.1 Planctomycetaceae bacterium
GCAATAGAGTAGAAGCGTCAGACAAGCGTTTTATCTACCGTTGGGGTACGGCGGAATGGGCATATGAAGCGGTGGAATTTGGGCCATTTCAAGAGGCGCGGGAGATCTTGCAGTCCGGATCGCGCGACAACTGGCTGGAGTTTCAAGCGATATCTTTTGGTGCCAGCATTTTTGCCCTGAAGGAACTTTCAGAAGAAGGGTTTTTCGGATCGGGTGAGTCGACAATAGTTGCCTTCTTCAGCCTCAGTGACGACAACAACGCACCTTGGTTGGAATTGGAATCAGCGCGTCGAATCAATCCGCCCGCAGTGTTTGCCGCGTTCGAACCAGAATGGCGACTTGCCCTGGCCAATACATGGGGAGATATTGAGCTCGACGGAGGTGAACTCGCCGAAGAATTCGTACGCCTGCATGGTCCGGGTTAGAGGACGTTTGATGAACATTCTATGATAGGCATCAGGCTACAAAAAGGCCTAATAAGCGGATCAGCCCGACGTCTATCGTGGTTGGGTTTGAGAGTCATTCCGCACACGCGCCGGTCAATCTGGGCGTCAGGCGGCTTCAGCGGGAAATTGCCGCAACTGAGGAACACATGCCACAAAAGCGAGCTGAATATCCTTTCGTTCCCAAATCGGCAGCTTGGCTTCGACCGGGGGACTTCTGGGCGTTACCGCTCTCCGATGGGACCTTTGGCTGCGGTAGGGTCATCGAGGTGCCGGATTAGAATGTGCGGATGAGCTCGATGCAACTCCTGGCCGGCGTTCTGGATTGGCATTCCACGTTTCAACCAACGACGGAGTCTATCGCCGGAGCTTCCTGTCTTGATCAAGGAAATGCCCACATTCGTGTGATTACTCGGACAGGCGGAATGGTCCTCGGCTTTCGAGATCTCGCCTCGGATCGAATCGAACCGTGGACATTTCGAGGTGCGGCGTTCTGGAAGAACAGCAAAGTCTATCGTGGCCTCGTCCCGCTACGGCCGCAGACTCAAGATGATGACTTACTGCCAGTTCGCTCCGGGTGGGGCTATAATGTGCCCCGAATCATCGCGGAAAGCCGCTTCGTCAAACGGACGGGAATATGGGCAATTCCCGCGGATAACCAGGGACAGTCATGAGACAATGGAAGTTTCGTTTGCAGAATCGGTTTGCCAACTTGCTGATGATGTCTGCAATATTTTTCCACCGAGCGTCAAATGCCCCTAATTAGGCGATTTACCATGGTGCGGTTACTTCTCACTTTTCTCATTGCGATTCCACTGATTGTTTTTGTAGCCAGTGATCGCGATGTCGGCGATGCGAAACAGCACTTTGAAAAGTATCTAGTCAAATGTGAAATGAATGAAATGCGATGCGTATGGTTCCTAAACGACAGGCCGAACGTTGGAATGAAGATGACACTCAACCTCAGAAAGTACAGTGTCCACACTGTGCGTGATGTTTTCGATCTCGCGCAGCAGATGACGGCAACTCAAAAGTTAAGTCATTCGCAGGTAAACACGCTCAAACGCCTCTCGGGTGAATTCCCGCAATCGAACAAAGACGTGGACTTTTCGCGAACTGTTTGTGTTGCCGTCAACAACAGCGGCAAAATCGAAGTCTATCGATATGACCGTCGTAAGCCTCCGCCAATAATTCAACGTCTCTATGACATTGGTGGCGGCTATTTTCCCCACGAAGAGGACAAATAGCACGCAATATTTAGCTGATGCCGAATTGGGCAAGGCAATTCGACGATAAATAGTGTTTAAGGGAAGGTGTCGCGTGACAATTCGTAACATCTGGTTGGTGCATCCTTCAGTTGACATGTGTCGTGCCTTCGATGCGCGGTTCACAGGCCTGCCAAACGTCCGCGTTGTCAACGCTGCCTTTGAGGATCTGGAACCACATGATTGCTTTGTGACAGCCGGCAACGCGTTCGGAATCATGACCGCCGGAATCGACGCCGCTGTTGTGGGATTTTTCGGCTCACAAATCATGGAGCAAATCCAGCATCGGATTATGGATCAGTATCTTGGCGAACAGCCGGTCGGTTCCGCATTCATTCAATCGACGGGCAATTCTCGAATCCCGTTTCTTGCTCATGCGCCCACCATGCGCGTTCCAGGGTCAATCGAAGGAACTGACAAAGTTTATGCTGCCACGTGGGCCGCGTTTGTCGCCGCGCATCACCACAACGTCATCTCCGATCAAAAGATCGAAGTTCTGGCATTCCCTGCAATGGGAACTGGATTCGGTGGCGTGCCGTTTGGGGAAGCGGCGCGCCAAATGGCTGCTGCATACCGCAATTATCTGAATCCGCCACACCGATTGGATTGGGATTTTGTCATTGAACGTCAAAAGGCGATCACCTACGATGGCCAGCGTCAAGTTGTGAAATAGTGACCTGAAAAGCGGTTCAGAAGTACGTGTGTGCGACGAACCGTTTCTGCCAACTTGATTGTCGTCGGAACACACACATGTGGGCCAACTTGGGTGTTAGGCAGATGAAAAATGCAAAAGGCGGAACTATCCAAATGTTTAAACTCAATTCGCAACGAATTCAGCCTCGCAACGGTTGCGTTTCAGCGCGACCTTGAACGAATTGCCCCGCGAGAAACACCATATGCATTCCTATTCGAAATTAACGACCAGAATCCGGGGGCTTGGCCCATTGCCGCAACCGAAGAATCTCTGTCTCGACTAGCTGCTTCGTACATGGCAAAAGGCTACAAAGGAAAGAACGGAAATGATCTTGAGTTGCTCCGGTGCGGATTGCGATGGGACGCACCCGGCGACGCTGCGGTTGGATGGTATTGGGGAGGCGATTCAATTCACGAGAGGTTAAATGCACTTCTGGCAATCGCATTTGACCATACTTTTGGGGACAGTAGTATCGGTTACCAACTTCTCAAAACCATCTGTTTGACGGCGCTAGAGGAGCTCGACGCTCAAGGTACGTTCGGGAAGGGGCCGTCCCGTGAGCGCGTTGTCATCGGTGTCTCGAACGTCGACCTTGACTTTGAGTTATTTCAGGACGAGTTGTCGCTTGTGAATCCACATTCCGTATTTGAACGACTGCGTTCGCAACTTGCCCAAGCCACAACCGCTTGGGACCAGATATCACGTCCTTCTCGAAACCATTCCTAACAACCGATTCAACTCGGCGTGTATGCGGCCGCAGTCTTTAGGTAAATCGAATATCATTTCCCCGCAAGCACGCGGGTTAACTGGAGCGTTGGACCACTTGCAAAGAGTTGCGATGGCGCTCGCGAACGGGTCCCTTCACGCATTTGGATTGGGGAGATCATTATGAATCGAGTGACGGGCATCGGCGGTATCTTCATCAAATCCAAGGATCCGGCAGCGCTCGGGAACTGGTACAAGACGCACCTCGGCATTGACGTCCAAGAGTGGGGCGGAGCCTCTTTCAAGTGGAAGTCGGAGACAAATCCGCAAGGTGTTGGAACAACGGTCTGGAGTACTTTCCAAGCCTCGTCGGACTATTTTTCCCCGAGCACCGCTGGATTCATGGTCAACTATCGGGTTGAAGATCTGCGTGCACTACTGGCCGTTCTTCGAGAGGAAGGTTGCCACGTTGTAGGAAACATCGAGGAATCCGATTTCGGCAAGTTTGGATGGGTCATGGACCCTGATGGCAATAAGATTGAGCTCTGGCAACCGCCAGAAGGTCAATGAAACTGATGCGTTTTAGGAACAAGTTCCGCGTCGGAAAGCAGGCGTCGGCGCGGTCAAACCGGGCGCTGCAGCCAATTCTCATTCCGCCCGTGAGCCTCTGCGGCCTTGATGGCTTCGTCAGTAGCAGGATGGCGGCTGAGCTTTTCCGTTACGCAGTGGAGACGGCTCGTGAGTCTCGTAAATCAGTCATCGGAATCGGCACTCGTGTTGCGGTGTGGCCAAGAGTTGCTTGGAACAGTCAAGCTTGAAATCGGCTTACCGCAAGAATTCGTCGGGGTATTCACACCGAGTTCGGATTTCGAGCATTATCGGGCAATTTTTGAACGCGTCTTCGTCTTGGAACGCGAAGTTCAAGAATCATCTGAATCGAATTACCAAAGTGCCTGGCATGAATGGCATGAATCACTTGGTGCAATCGACAGGCTGGGCCTAACCTTCGGAGATAGTGCAATACCAATAGAAGATTTTGAGATCGATCTTAATTGGCGAGTCACATTCCGTCTCGCACTCTGGTGGCTGGCCGCCACTGAGGGCGAATCGAATTCAGCTCCTGCCAAACAAACGGCCTAACCCGTGCGCTAGACGGATCAATTGAAATCAGCGTGGCTGTCCGAACAGGACCATGCACTCAGGCGCGCATGTCGCTCAGGTTGATCGACCAGCTTGCTCTCTGCTGTCGCTGGCAGCGAGCGTCCTTCAGACTCTACTGAAAAAGTGCGTGACACGACTTGGTCGGCACGATAGGATGGTGTTTGGAAACCAAGGTGGCTGGGATTGATTTCGCAAACGGCGTCCACCAAAGCCACAAAGCGGAAAAAATCAACGCACGATCTATCCGTCTGCTTCCTTGCAGACAGAGAGATCGCAATTCGTCAGGCGGCGCAATAACTGAGAGGTCCTACCGAGATGCAGAGCTACGATCTCGCCATACCAACGTTGCCGTGCCGCTCCGTGAGCGCGGCCACCGAGTTCTACCGACGACTCGGCTTTGAAGGCGGACCGCACGAGTTCAACAGCCAGTATGCCATCCTCAAGCGAGGCGCAATCGAACTGCACTTCTTCACCCACAGGGAACTTGTACCGGCGGATTCTTCTGCTGGCTGCTACATCCGTGTCCTGGATGTAGAAAGCATTTACAAAGCCTGCTCGGCCATTGACTTGCCCAGCTCGGGTATCCCCCGCATAGAACGATTGGAAGACAAGCCGTGGGGTCTCAGAGAGTTTGCCATCGTCGATCCGGATGGAAATCTCCTACGCGTTGGTCAGATCATCCCAGGCTAGGCGATGTCTTTCCGAGACTCCCAATCGAAGAGCATTTCAATAGCCGTTCAGGCAAAGTCTTCGACGTACCAGTTGTTTGGCAGGTTTTTGGACAACCTTCAGATGGGCGAGATTCCAGTTCAACTGCTCGAGGGACTGTCGCTTGCTGCGATGGTAGAAGCGCGTGTCTGGTGGGCTCGATTGGCGGATGTCGACTGCTTCGAGGTCATTGCGCTGTGTTCCTCGGACGACGCGGTTATTGGAGCTCCGAAGGTCTTTGGCGGTCGATTCGTGCCAACCGACGAGGCCGCAGGGTGGGCGGAATGGCGGGCCGCCTGTTTCGAAGACCTGATCGCCCAACCTGATCCGATGCTTTATGAGCCTCCGTATTTTCGAACGATCTACATTGGATGACAAATTGGCTCGGCCAGAGAAATCGTTCAGAATCAAATAGCCAAGTAGGCAGATTGCGAACAATCGCAATCGCTGTATTTGACACTTTGAATTTCAACCTGGGCTTTGGGCCGTACATTTAATTCGGGCATTGCAGGCAATGATATCTCATTTGCACTCTTATCTGATTGCAACTACCGAAGATCCTTGGGAAGGCATGCAACGTTCATCAGGCCCGGTGGACTGTCTTCTTGACTGCGACGTCGGAACGATCGTCACTTTAATCGACTATCTAGAAACCGAAAGTCGCATCCCGTTTCCTCGCCTTCCCCAACCCATAACACGCGGGAATTGCACCGTCATCAGTCAATTGACCCGGCATCAAGCAAAAGTGCTTCGGACTCGAATTGCCAAGCACCGGTGTCCGTCGCTGTCTCAGATCATGATGTTGTACGGGAAGGAACGTCTGGGTAGTAATGAATGGTCGAGTTTCGTGTCCAGGCAACACACTTTGTTTGTATCAGACGAACAGCAGTTGGTGCTGGTGGTGATCTCATCAATTTCCCCGTTAATCGATTTCCCAATGCCGCACTTGAGACGTCAGTGATAATGTGGCCCGACAAGCGTTTTAATCCAACATGCGTCGCGCGATCGGGGTTTCTCAGTAAGAACGCAAAAGAAATCCTGTAGGATGGCCGCCCTCGGCCGTCTGAGTTTTTGGCGCTGGCAAGACCACAAATAATTATCTTCGGTGAAATCAGGTTCGATGTTTCGAGTTACCGCATGGCGTGAAGAAGCGACGGCCGAGGGCGGCCATCGAGTGAGGAATGAGTCGCTGTGAAAGTTTACTTAGATGATGAGCGTCCGACTCCGCCTGGATGGATTGGAGTCCGCTGGCCGAACGAAGCAATCGAGCTTTTGGCTTCTGGCGAGGTCACCGAAATCAGCCTCGACCACGACTTGGGTGACGACGAGAGAGGAACTGGATATTCTGTGATCTTGTGGCTTGAAGAGGCCGTGGCAATGCGTGACTTTATTCCGCCGGTCATCACGATTCACACGGCCAATGTCTCGGCACGGCAGAAGATGTTGCAAGGGGTGCAAAGCATCTTACGATTAATTAGAAATCGAGCCTGAAACGAATACCATTTTATGAAGCACAAAGTCACACCATTCTTGATGTTTGAAGGGAAGGCCGAAGAAGCGATGCGCTTCTATGTGTCGCTCTTCAAGGACGCTCAAATCGATCAAGTCGTTCGCTACGGCGCGGGCGAGGCGGGAACGGAGGGCACGGTGATGCGGGCCGATTTCACGCTCGCTGGCCAGTCCGTCATCTGCATCGACAGCCCGGTCAAACATGGTTTCACCTTTATGCCATCGATCTCGATGTTCGTCGACTGCACGGACGAGGAAGAGGTCGGCACGTTATCCAACAGGCTGGCGGAGGGCGGAAGCGTCATGATGCCGTTGGGCGACTACGGATTCAGCCGGAAGTTTGCCTGGGTCTCCGACCGGTATGGCGTATCATGGCAGCTGAATCTTCCGCACGAATGATCGAGGGGCGACTTCTCAGCCTGGCGCCCCGAATTCGGCGAGGCTCTCTTGAACACGCCTCCTGAGAATCGAGGCGGTCGAGTTTTTCGGTCAGTTCAAGGCAGTCGGTTCAGCGGCAGGCGATTTGATACGATCTTGAGATTCTTCGGATGAGTCATTCAGCGGAATTCAACGATTTCCGCTGTCGAGCAATCCAAGAAACCCTGAATGCGCCTGGGTGGATTCGAACCACCGACCGACGG
>JAQGHT010000671.1 GCA_028291565.1 Planctomycetaceae bacterium
GAAGGCCCCGTAGTCCTTAATAGTCTTAACCGTGCCGGAATAGGTCTGACCGACCGCGATGATCTTCCACATCTCGTCGCGTTTTTCGTGGCGTTCAATCTCCAGAAATGCGCGACGACTGACAACCAGGTTCTTCTTGCCCGGGTTGACTTCCGTGATTTTCACCCGCAGCTTCTGCCCGACGTAGCTTTCCAAATTCGAAACGAATCCGAAATCGACCTGGCCTGCAGGCAGGAATCCACGCAGACTGCTGATCGTGACTTCCAGACCGCCCTTATTTGTCTTGCTGACCATGCAATCGACGATCTGGTCGACTTGCACTTCGTCCCAGCCACTGACAGTTCGCGTTGCCTTGGACAGGCTGCACAGGATCAACCCTTCAGCGACGGCGTATTTGTCGACCACGACGTTTAGCTTCGCGCCAACTTCGGGTAGCTTCCCGTCAAATTGCTTGGTCTGAACACAGGCGGACGACCGGAAACCGACATCCAGAATCACGTCTTCACCCGAGACGGATTGAACGGTCCCCTTCAGGCGAGTTCCTGGTTCGAGTTCTTCTTCAGTTGTGGGAATTCCATTTGAAGCCGTGAGTTCCACTGGGCTGGAAGTCGCAGAGGCGGGATCAACGACCGCATTTGGCAGCTCGCCGGACGCCATTGCCGCGGCAATCTCCTTCTCCATTTCGTCATCGAGAGAAACATCACGCTTGTTCGGAATCTCGATTGGCTCGACCCGCTGACCGGGCTTGGCGAAGAGTGGATCGCTGGTTTGGGCGGCGCCAGCTTCTTCAGTGAGCAGCTTTTCCGCTTCCTGAGCCGTGACTGACGTGGCCGGAACAGCTTTGTCCTGTTCTGGATCGACAGTGGGATTCAGCCGAAACTTTGGACGCTCCGCTGGTTCTTCCGCAGCAGGAACCTCGGTTGCCGGCAGAGCGGCAAATGCAGCAGGGGAACTGGCCACAGATGTTTCCGTGGATCCAGCGACATTTTCCGAAGCCGATTCTGGTTCAGCCATTGCGGGAGGCGGCGCGATTGCCGTTGCTGCCGCATCGGAAACCGAAGCGCTGGAGTTGTCTGACAATGTGGAAACTGGGGCTGGAGTCGGATCAGAACTCATCACTCACGTCCTGCGGTCGCTACGTCATCTATCGAGTTGTCCAATTACACGTTGCCCCACAAGATAACGAACTGACAGATAAAACACCATTAATTCCATCGACTTGGCATAATTTTTTTGATTTGGTCGTGAAGGCATTACGTTTATGGCAGATTTCTATCCCGCCCATGATGTAAGAATAAGGCGCTTGATCGCAGGGATAAGTATTAAAATAGACTCAATTCGTGGCCGCGAACAGAACTAAGCGTCAACAGCGTTCCACGGGAAACGGGATGACTTCGTCAATTGACTGCTTTCCAGCGACGATCATAATCAGTCGGTCGACACCCAGGGCGACTCCGGAACACGGGGGCAGGCCGGCCTCCATCGCATGCAATAAACGGCTTCCCTCGGGCGGTGCACCGTCGCGGGAGGTCCATTCTTTTCGAATTCGAGTCCGTAATTCAGCGGGATCTGCCAGTTCGTGGTAGCCGTTGCAGAGTTCCAGTCCTTGAATGTAGAGCTCGAAACGTTCCGCAACGTCATAAGAATGTGGGGGCGTGCCAGGTCGAATTCGGGCCAAGGCCGCCTGCGATGCGGGATAATCGACGAGGAATTCGGGGATTTCGCAACCTAAATGCGGCTCAACCAGCGACGCCAGCAAGAGATTCAGCCAGCCGTCCCGGTCTTCTATCTCAAGTCCGGCCGGAACATCGACCTGTTGAGCAGCGGCGACCTGAGCAAATTCCCGAGTCGAAGTACCGAACACATCAATTCCAACGTATTTTTGAAAAGCTTCCGCGTAAGTTGTTCGGCGAAACGGAATGTTGCTGAACTGGATGACCTTGCTTTGAGCCCCGATTTTACGAACCAGGGCTTCCGTCACATCCATTTGCTGGTGCTGGTCCGTTCCGATCCCGTACCATTCCACCATGGTAAATTCAGGATTATGCCGCCGGCCTCGCTCCGCGCGCCGAAACACTTTTCCAAGTTGGTAGATCGAACCCAATCCCGCGACCAGCAGTCGCTTCATCGCGAATTCAGGCGAAGTTTGCAGGAAGAGATCTTGTCCCGCAAATCCAGCGTGAACGACGAGCGGCTCCAAATTGGAGTCGATCACTTGATCATGCGACAGCAAAGGGGTATCCACTTCGAGATACCCGAGGCGATCAAAGTATTCGCGAATCTGCGATAAGATCCGCGCTCGGATCCGCAATGTTGCCAAGTCAGCAGTAGGTAAGAAATCGAGAGACACAGTTTGGAAATCGGATAAGTGCGAAAGACGGGGCAAACTGACAAGGTATTGCCTCGATGGGCCGAGATCAAGAAGGAAAACGAAATTGCCAGAACGGCACTTTTCAAAAGGTCAGCAACTCGAAACTGATCTCCCAACTTGTTAGATTCATATGCAGCTCGCCTTGTGCATTGTGGTCCCCTCAGCTGTCGGAGTTCAAATGTTGGATTTCCGCCTTCAAGTTTGTGACAGGTTGCGTCGCCGGAACGCCCCATACTGTCTGAAGCCCTGACTCCAACGATTTTGCCAGCATTCCGCTATCCTCAACACCCGCCGAAATCCAATATGCCAATCGATCAACCGAGCCTGGAGCACCATCAACTCAAAGTTGGGATGGTGGGACTGGGAATGATTTTTGACGAGACCTACCGTCCTTTTTTGGAGCGAACGCATGTCGCCCCGCTTTATGACCGGCGATTTGGAGTACTGGACGTTCCGCTGACGGCTGTCGCGTCTCGGACGGGTTCTCGAGCGGAAAAATACCGACAATCGGCGGTTGGTAAGATCGCTCGTTTTCAAAGCTTCGCTGGCGAAAACGCCATCGACCAGCTCGTCGCGTCCGACGTTGATTTCGTCTGTATCGCTTCACCAGACAATCGACACTTTTCCGGAGCCCGGGCTGCATTGGAAGCCGGAAAGCATGTCCTGATCGAGAAGCCGTCCGTCCTGTTTCTTCATGAACTGGACGAACTGACGCAACTCGCATCGCAGAAAAAACTTCTGGCCAAAGTCGTGTATCACAAGCTCTTGGACCCTGATCATAAGAAGTTGCGGACGCTGGTTGCGGACAACGTGTTGTCGCACGTCAATAACGGTTATTGTTCGCTGCTGGAACCGAAAAGCATTTCCGGAGGCCAATTTGCCGAATGGATTACTGGCCGCAATCCAGGCACCTATGTCGCCGTGCACTACATCAAACTGATCGATTTCACGTTTG
>JAQGHT010000723.1 GCA_028291565.1 Planctomycetaceae bacterium
GCACTGGGTCGAGCTCCGGGAATGCCGAACATGTGGTCATGTCGGTTGCTGCGACTCCTCGCCCGGCAAGCACGCGACAAAGCACTTCCACGTGACGGGTCATCCTGTGATGCGATCCGTAATGCCCCCAGCGACGTGGACGTGGTGTTACGTCCACAAGATGGAGGGGCAGCTCGGGCTGGATGACCTGGGATCCTGATTGCCTCGCGAGGCGTGGCCGTTTCCTGTTCTCCATGTTTCAAGGACACGTCAATCGAGGTATGCTGAAGATAGGAGAGAGCAAGCGATAACAATTGATCGGGAGACGCCATGTACAATGATACCGAACGAATCGCTCCTGGAGCAGAACCGCTACTCTCACTTCCCAGCAAGCCTTGGCGATTGGCTGTTCTTGTGCCGGGGTTGGGCAGCCGTATCGAGCAGTGGGCATCTCTGAGGGCGCGACTCGCGATTGAGGACGACTTTGGCGACGGCAACGTCGTCTGGCTGAATTTCGAAGAATCGACAGGAATTGTCATCCCGCCCCTCGAGGCGCTCGCTACCCGTTTGCGCGGTCGTGTGGACGCAGAATGGGCCAAACATGGCGAGTTCAACGACGTTGTGCTCATTGGTCACAGCCTGGGTGGGCTGGTCGCACGGCAAGCCTATCTGCAGGCGGCCGGCGCGGTGCGGGGGGAACCCGGTTCAGAATGGGCGTCGCACGTCAGTCGAATTGTCTTGTTCGCCTCGATCAATCGTGGAGTTGACCTTGCGCGGATCCCGTTGGGGAACTTCTTTGTCTGGGTGACTCGGAAGATTCTGTTCTTCCCGCACTTCTGGATGATGGATGTTATTCGAGGGAGCAATTTCCTCACTAATTTGCGAATTAATTGGATTCGTCATTTTGGCAGGCTAGTCAAAGGGCAGGAGGCGAGTGAGTGCTGGCCTGATGGACGACTGAAGCGGCCTCCGCTGGTCGTGCAATTGTTAGGTGAGCAAGATGGGGTGGTTAGCCCTGACGACAGCAAGGACGTTCTGGCCTTTCCCAGTGGGCATTACCTTTTGGTCCCAGACGCCAACCACCGGAATCTCCACCGGTTTGACCAAGCGAGGGATCTGGAAGGCCGCTACGCGATCCTACGCAGAGCCTTCGTCGAAGACTTCGCCGATAACCCGACGAAGCAGTCGGCTGTGCGGCGCGTCGTCTTCCTCCTTCATGGAATTCGCGCATCAAACATCGATACCTGGATCGAGGAACTGAAAAAGCTCGTCATTGAACGCGATGGCGAGCACACCGCGGTGAGGCATCCGACGTACGGATACTTCACCGCCGCACGGTTCGCTCTGCCCAGCGTACGGCGGAAGAACATCACGAAGTTCCAAGATTGGTACACGGAGGCACTTGCGGAGTGTCCAACCGCGGAGTTTAACATCATTGCGCACAGCAACGGAACATACATCCTGGGGCAGAGCCTACGGCACACGCCTGGCATGCACTTCGTGAATGTCATACTGGCGGGCAGCGTCCTGCCAACCCATTTTCCATGGGATCAACTGAAGGGGCAAGTCGGCCGCGTGCGAAACGACCGCGCTAACCGCGACTGGCCAGTGGCTCTGCTATGTAACGCCTTACGTGGGTTATGCATGTGGGACATTGGGACCGGAGGATTTGCCGGCTTCGAGGGAGATGAGACACTAGAAGTCGCGTATTACAACGGAGACCATGGCGAAGTACTTCGGCCGGTCTACCAGGCAGCCCTCGTTGATTTCATTTTCGGAGGGGACTTGGTAAGGCCGAAAAATCTGGCCAACTCTCCAGGCTTCTACCGGCAGCTCTCGAATGCAATGCCTTACTTTGCCGTTCTGCTGGTCATGGCGATTCTGACGGGCATGGGTTGCCTCATATTCCAGAACGGGGAGTTCCATCCTTACTGGTTGCTGTCGTCAGTGCTTGCCATTATCGTCGTCTATGCGTTGTTAGACATCTTATAAAACGTCTTTCGAATCGCGAGCCGTTGTTCAGTCGAGCATCGTTGCGACTGCAGCCAAAGCTCAATTATGTTTTATGCGAGACCTTCGGGACACGATCTTCATCGCTTTGTCGAGTTTGCACTCACGATTCATGCTCGGTTAACTTGCTGTTGTGTTGCCATCGCTTCAATCAGGCGTGGCCGGGTCGGCGCACTTCGCGGAACCCCGTCGCGTTGCACGTCCAGTCCCGGCCACCCCGGTCTCAGTGTCTTGCCTGCGAAAATATGCCAGCTGATCTACTACCAACCGCCAATATGAGCACCACCATCGACGTACAGGATGTCGCCAGTGACGGTCGCGGCATCAGTCAAAAACAGGACCGCGTCCGAGATATCCTTGACTGTCGAAGGCCGCCCCATTGGTGACAGGCTCTCCATCACCTCCTGCGGAGTTTCTTTGTGCATCGGCGTGTAGACGACGCCCGGCGCGACTGCGTTCACGCGGATTCCATCTTTTGCGTATTCCATCGCGAGATGTTGCGTGATAATTTCCAACCCTCCTTTGGTGACCATTGGCACTGACGCCGGAACACTTCGGATCGGATTGCACGCCATGGCCGCCGTAATCGTGACAATGCTGCCGCCGGTCTGCTGCGCTAACATCTGCCTGATTGAAAGTTGCGTGATGTACAGGAAGCCCTCAATGTTTGTTGAGAGGAGTAACTTGATGTCGTCAGCCGTATAGTCCGTGAACGGCTTGGAGAAGAAGATACCGGCGTTATTGACCAGTACGTCGATCGACTTGAAGCGAGACATCGCCATATCAACGATCCTTGCCGCCGTTGCAGACTGGCCAATGTCGCCATCCACCAGAGCGACATGATCGGAAGCCACCACCTCGCTGGATTGTGTCACGTTTCGAGAATTGGCAACGACGTTGTAACCTCGTTCCAAAAGTGCTTTTACCAGACCCGCGCCAATCCCTTGCGATGCTCCGGTCACGATCGCAGTCTTCCGTGGTTCACTCATGTCTATTCCCCTTAAAAAAACGAACGATTCGTTCGGCTGCTGTTGGTGATACAAGCACTTGGGACAGTAATCTAAAAGTTGGGTTGAATGCTTTAGGCGGACTCAATTGATACGGCCTGGGATACCCGCGATTTCAATCCGTCCTTTTGGGTGGTCGGAAAACAACGGCGATCGCATCTCACGAATTGATCAACGTCGCCCCCTGACAACAATCAAATGACGCATCGTGCCATCTCGACATTATTGACAATATTGGCGGACTTCACTGGTTCGCCAATGTAGCCGTCCACCTGCGCGTCCCGATCGGAAATACAACCTCGCTGGAAGGGATTCGCCTCCGAGAATTGACAACCATATTGAACCCCACTTCGGAAGACCGTTTCATGGTTCCACCAACTCATCCACCGAAGAGATGGACCGTCCAGGCGGGCACGTCGCACACATCTGATTCGACCGGATCAATCTACTACCGTGGTGACTTTACGAGCCGCAGGAAAAGGAAACTATTGGACGAAAGTGTCGACGATACCAAGGTATAAGTTCTGGACTTCAGGAAGTACCTTGGATCGGATCACACGCAACAAAGGTGTGACCACGGTGAACACCAACGTCCCTCAATTCCATTTGTTAAAAGTATTGGTTACTCCAAGGATTCCAAGGTTGAAATTGCGTCACGAACCAATACGAAAGTATAATGCGGTTAGTTCTGTGGTTGCGTATTGTCCTATCTCACTGAACCGCACGAAAAAGGGAGCGGTCCATGAAGCAGACCCCGCCGATTCCTTTCGCCGGTTCCCAACTCGGCGAGGCGCGCCACGTGTGTGCGTTTTTCAACAGTTCCGACGAAGAGTATCGGGTCCTGCTCCCTTTCATTAAGGACGGATTTGAGAGCGGCCACAAAGCAGTGCACGTCCTTAATCCATGCCGGTGTCTGGATCATGTTCAATGGCTGGACGCCGCGGGGATCGATACGACCGCAACCCAAAGGAGCGGACAATTAGAGCTTCGAACAAACCTCGAGGTCTACTTGCAAGATGGCCGGTTTGATCAGGATCGGATGCTTGAAGTGTTTGAAAAGCTGGCGAGCGGCAACGACAACGGAAACTATCCGCTTAGCCGAATTGTTTGCCAAATGGACTGGGTGGCGGATGGACGACCACAAATCGACGATGTTGTCGAGTTCGAATCGCGGGTCAACGATATCTGGCGCCGGAATGATGATGCGGTGATCTGCGTTTACGATCTGGCGAAGTTTGGCGGGGATACCATCATCGATATCATGCGCACGCACCCGATGGTCATCATCGGCGGGATCCTGCAGACCAATCCGTTTTATGTCCCTCCGGAAGTGTTCCTGCGCGAGATTCGTGAACGGCGGGCATCTGGCTTCGGTTCGGCTAGGACATAAACATGGAAATGTTATGCAAAGATCCTGCCGAAGAGATCAAACAGTTGCAGCGATGCAACAACGACCTCGTTAGTTTGCTCGCTCTTCCTGCGCTCTGCACGGGCGGCGATTCGTCTCAGATCGCTCGCACTCTGGTCGACGTGCTGCAACGTATGCTCAGTCTGGAACTAGTCTATGTGGTGTTAAAAGATCCGCTGGCGGAAATGCCAGAAGAATTCGCGAGAGTTACTCAATCGGCCTTGCAGCCGCGGGAAATCGGCGCAGAACTTCAGCGACTTTTGGGAGACGATCCTCAAAAATGGCCATCGCGCGCAAGTCGCCGCTTTGTAGACAAAGATCTGTCAATCGTGCCCGCGCGGCTGGGGTTGCATGGGGAAATTGGCATGGTCGTGGTGGGGACCGAACGATCGGATTTTCCCAGCCAGACCGAGGAGCTAATTTTAAGAATGGCGACCAACCAGGCGGCCATCGCTTTACGCGAGACGCGACTACTTAACGAACAGAAACGAGTTGCCGAGGAACTGGATCAGCGCGTCGCGCAGCGAACGAAGGAACTTGCCTCCGCCAATCAAGAGTTGCAACTGCAAGTCGGACTGCTGCAACTGATTCCCGTTGCGGCTTGGACCATCCTGCCGAATGGAACCACCGATTTCGTCAACAACATCTGGCTTGAATACACCGGCCAGGAACTGGACTATGTTTTGTCGACACCTGCGGCATGGATGACTGTCGTACATCCGGATGATCGGGACGTCGCATCCACAACTTTCTGGGAAGGAATACGCACCGGCCAGGGATTTGCGATGGAGACCCGCTTTCGCCGCATCCAGGATGGAGCATATCGCTGGCATCTCAATCGAGCCGTCGCGCTCCGCGATCCAAATGGGAAAGTCGTAAAGTTTGTCGGCACATCGACTGACATTGATGATCAAAAAAAGGCGCAGGATACGCTCCGCAACACGCAGGCGGAGCTGGCCAACATGACGCGTGCGACGACGATGGGCCAGCTCACTGCTTCGATTGCCCACGAAGTCAATCAACCGCTTTCCGGCATCATCACCAATGCCGGTACTTGTTTGCGAATGCTCGACGCCCATCCGCCGAACATCGAGGGTGCTCGCGAAACGGCCAATCGCACGATTAGAGACGGCAACCGCGCTTCGGAAGTCGTCATGCGATTGCGAGCATTGTTCAGTAAACGGCAGGCGGTCACCGAACCGGTGGACCTCAATGAAGCCGCAATGGAAGTGGTCGCGTTGTTGTTGAGTCAGCTTCAGAAATGCGATGTGATGCTGCGGTCTGATTTCGACGAAGACCTGCCGCTGATTGTGGGCGATCGTGTGCAGCTACAGCAAGTCATCATGAATCTCCTGCAAAACGCCTGCGATGCAATGAGCAACGTTCACGATCGATCTCGCCAACTGCTGATCCAGACGCATCGCGACGACGGGGGAAATGTGCGCCTGATGGTGCAGGACAATGGGACCGGCTTGGATCCGGAGGCCGTGAACAGGGTTTTCGACCCGTTCTACACAACCAAGAACGGCGGTATGGGAATCGGGCTGTCGGTCAGCCGATCAATTATCGAGAATCATCAAGGGCGAATCTGGGTCAAACCGAACGATGGCCCAGGCGCCACGTTCTCATTTTCCATTCCTCTCAGCGCTGGCAGAACAATCCGCGAGACCTTGGTGAATTTAACACCAAGGTCTGCAGCCACAAACGTGCGCGAGATCGCGCAGAATCTCGATGAATAAACGCAGGCTGGTTTCGGCGGATGAAAAAGAGATGCATCGGGGCGCGAATCGCTGCCAGACCTGATAAAGGCGTTTGGTTTCGCGGTGCAGACTTTTGAATCTGGCGAGCACTTTCTTACTTCAGGATCAATTGAAGAGACGCAATGCTTCATTCTTGACATGCAATGTCTGGCATCATCGGCTTTGATGCGGATCGATACCAAAGTACAATGGTCAGATCAGTTAGAGGACCGTATCCTCAGTGTGGAGGGATTTTGCCTACCTACTCAGAAGGGAGGTCCGCTGTGCAGACCAACATCTCAATTCTGACCGGTGGGCTCCGTCCTCTGCACGGAAGAATTGGATCGTCGTCCATCAAGTCCGCTTGCACAGGTTTGCCCGAAGTAGGCGTACTAGCAAGCCTGCTAAAGCCGTTCAGTGACACCGCCTTGTTTGAGGCGATTCGCATCGCAATCGGGACGAAATAGAACGCACTTGCATGAATTGAGGTTAAATTGTGTCACACGCCATGCCGACCGTATTTGTCGTTGACGACGATGTTTCGGTTCGAGAATCGCTGGAATCATTGATTCGCTGCGGGGGCTGGGAACCAAAGATTTTTTCTACTGCCGACGAGTTTCTAGCGCACCCGCGTGCCGTCAATGCGAATTGCCTCTTGCTCGACCTGACGCTGCCCGGCTTAGACGGTCTGGATTTGCAGGAACGCATTGCTGCCGACCGGAGCGACATGCCGATTATTTTCATCTCCGGTTACGGCGACGTGCCTAAAACAGTCCGAGCCATGAAAGCCGGAGCAGTGGAATTCCTCACCAAGCCATTGAACGACGACGCTCTGCTTAACGCCATTCGTCACGCGATTGAGCACAGCAAGTTAACCCTCAGCCAGCAAAGCGAGCTGAGCCTGCTCCAGCAGCGCCGAGACTTACTCACGCCTCGCGAGCGCGAAGTGATGGACCTGGTGGTTTGCGGATTGCTCAATAAACAGGTTGGCACCAAACTTGGCATTAGCGAAATCACCGTAAAGGCTCATCGAGGTAAAATGATGGAAAAGATGAACGCAGCATCATTTGCAGATCTGGTCAAAATGGCCGAAAGATTATCGCATCAGCATTCCGAGAAACCAGTCGCTCGTTCCTTTGAGTCCGCGTGACGCTAAAGTACTACTAGATTTGAATGAGGAAAAACGCACCCACATTGAATAAACATCCCATGACCGACATTTCCCTGATCTCTGTGGTGGATGACGATGAATCGCTGCGCGAATCACTTGAGGGATTGCTCAAGTCGCTGAGCTATAACACCGCGGTGTTTTCATCGGCCGAAAGCTTTCTCAGTTCGGATGCGCTGAATACGAGCGCCTGCCTGATTCTCGACATGCGTATGCCGGGGATGAGTGGACCGGAACTGCAGCGGGAGTTGATCAGCCGCCAGCGGAATATTCCAATCATTTTTATCACGGCGCATGGCGACGACGATGTGATCGCGCACGTCATGGCCGACGGAGCGGTAGATTGCCTGCTCAAGCCTTTTAGTGAAGATTCGCTGTTGAAGGCGATCAGTCGTGCTTTATCGTGCTAGATGGGATGTTGCTCACACATCACTTCCTCGAAACGTGCGGTGAATAAACTCAACACTCCTTTTTGTATAGTTAGCCACAGCTGCATCCCATTGCGAGTCAGTCGACAGGTTATTGCGGGCGGAAGGCCTGGGGGTGAAGCTGGGGTTGAAATGCAAAGGCGCACAAAACTGAGCGGGACGAACGGAAATGACGTTCGAATCAAATCATATCTTTGATGCGCTTCCCGGCTTGGTATGGACTGCGCACCCTGACGGTCGAATTGACTTTCTGAATCGGCGCTGGTGCCAGTACACGGGACTCAGCCTGCAGGAAGCTTCTGGTTGGGGGTGGCAGAACGCGATCTTTCCCGCAGATCTGCCGCAGTTTCTTGATCAGTGGCGATCCATCGTTGCGTCAGGCCAACCCGGTGAAATGGAGGCGCGTCTGCGGCGCTTTGACGCCGAGCATCGCTGGTTTCTCTTCCGGCTTTCTCCCCTGACCGAGGCGTCCGGACAGATCACCAAATGGTGTGGAATCAATACGGACATTGAGGAGCACAAGCAGACAGAGGTTATCCGAGCCAATGCGCGCCGCCTCAATCAGATCATCAATACGATCCCCACGACGGCATGGTCTACCCTGCCAGACGGCTACTGCGATTTCCTCAATCAACGAAAGTGGCACGGCACGGTTGTGGACATGCACGACCGAAAGCGAGCAGAGGACGAATTGCAACGCAGCGAGGCGCGCAAGACAGCAATCCTGGACTCGGCGCTCGACTGCATCATGACGATCGATCACGAAGGCCGTATTACCGAATTCAATCCGGCTGCGGAGCGCACCTTCGGATACCAGCGGGAGAATGTCCTGGGCAAACTGCTCGCTGAAGTCATCATTCCCCCCTCCCTTCGGGAAAGACACCGGCAGGGTTTGGCCCGCTACCTGGCCACAGGTGAGATGCGGATGCTCGGAAAGCGAGTCGAGTTGACGGCGATCCGCGCCGACGGCAACGAATTTCCCGTCGAAGTTGCAATTACACGGATCCCGTCGGATGGACCAGCGTCGTTCACAGGCTATCTGCGTGACATCACGGAACGCAAACGTGCCGAAGAGGAATTGCGGCGAAGCGAGGCGGGTTTGCGGGAAGCGCAAAACGAGCTGGCCTTTGTAACCCGAGTGACAACGATGGGAGAACTCGCTGCTTCGATCGCCCATGAGGTCAATCAACCTATCGCCGGTGTCGTGATCAACGGAAACGCATGTCTGCGCTGGCTGTCCCGCGAGAAAGAGGCCTCTGTCAATCTCACAGAGGCTCGCGTGGCTCTCCAACGTATCATCCGCGACGGCAACCGTGCCGGGGAAATCATCGCCCGAATTCGGGCGCTCTTCAAGAAAACGGAAACTGCCAAGGAGCCATTGGATCTGAATGAAACCATCCGGGAGGTCATTGTTCTTACTGGCGGCGAAATGAACAAGCAGCAGGTCGTGTTGCGGTTGGAACTGCCGTTCGATCTGCCGCGCGTCGTCGGCGACCGGATCCAATTGCAGCAGGTCTTGCTCAACCTGATATTGAACGCGATCGACGCGATGGCCACGGTGAACGACAAGGCACGCAGTCTTGTCGTCCAGACGCAGAGCCGCGAAGAGCGAGAAGTGATGGTGACCGTTCGCGACACCGGCATCGGGATTCATCCCGATCGCATTGAGCATGTCTTTACGGCGTTCCACACCACGAAGCCAGGGGGACTCGGGATGGGATTGTCGATCAGCCGATCCATTGTCGAGAATCATTCCGGCCGGCTCTGGATGACAGCACATG
>JAQGHT010000674.1 GCA_028291565.1 Planctomycetaceae bacterium
CAGCATTCTTGAAGAAACGCTGGAAGAAGAGACGGCTGCGGACGAGAAGCTGACCGATCTGGCGACCAGCGGCCTGAACGAAGCCGCTGCCCAAGCGGGAAGTTCGCGAGGTCGAAAATAGGAATTATCGAGTCAGCAAGCAAACTGGCCTGAAAAGTGTCAAAGGCGAGCTTTTGGCAGGATTTGGAATGTCTCAGGGAAATTCAGGGCGTGACGTCATTGTGATCGGAGCGTCGGCAGGGGGACTTACGCCGCTTAAGACCATACTGAAGTCATTGCCTGCTGATCTGCCAGCCTCGATTTTCATCGTCATGCATATTGCTCCGTCTTCTCCGGGATTTCTTCCCGAGATTCTGCAGAAGGCGGGGCAGTTGCCTGCGGAGTGGGCCATTGACAATTCAATCCCTAGTTATGGAAGAGTGTATGTGGCACCTCCTGACCGGCATTTGCTTTTAAAACCCGGTCGGATTTGCGTCCTCAGCGGGCCTCGGGAAAATCGCTTTCGACCGGCAGCTGATCCATTATTACGGTCAGCGGCGAGAAATTATGGTCCACGTGTCATTTCCGTAACGGAGTTAGAAAAATGATATTCGTCGACCGTGCTGATGCGGGCCGCCAACTCGCAGCGAAGCTCGAAAAATATCGCGACCGGCCTGGTGTCATCGTACTGGCATTGCCTCGCGGCGGAGTTCTTGTCGGATTCGAAGTCGCTCGTTTGTTAAATACTCTACTCGACGTATTTGTTGTGCGAAAGCTGGGCGTGCCTGGGCACGAGGAACTGGCACTCGGCGCAATTGCATCCCGGGGAGTACTCATACTCAATCGGGACGTCATCCACGAGTACCCAATCACTGACTCTGTTCTAGAACTCCTGATTGCCAGAGAACGTCGGGAACTCGAACGACGTCAGCGATTATACCGGGGAGCACGACCTGAAGTACCGCTTTCTGAACGTACTGTCATTCTTGTTGACGACGGGCTGGCGACCGGGTCGAGCATGCGTGCGGCAATCAAAGCGTTGCGAGAATTCAGTCCGGCACGAATCGTGGTTGCAGTTCCAGTGGGTTCACCCAGGACCTGCCAGGAATTGGAATCCGAAGCCGATGAGGTTATCTGCTGCACAATGCCAGATCCGCTGGTGGCGGTCGGCTACTGGTATCAGCAATTCGATCAGACCACCGACCAAGAGGTGCAGGCCCTGCTTGAGACCGCTGCGGAGCCCCAGGTCGTGTCGCACGAGTGAGCCACCGTGGCTCATCCAAAATAATCGGCTTGTCGCGCGTGCGTTGCCAGACAAGTGCGTCATTTATTGAACGGTTGGCCACACCGATAATTCACTCGCGTCACGGCTCACCTGCCTGCTTCGGACATTCGGTTGATAAGCGACTCGATCTCTTGATGTCCCTTTTGGGAGACGTAACTTCCTGCGAAGCTCAATGCGTAGCCATTCTTCACCGTCACCCAATACGACATCCTGAATTCGCTCTCCCCCCACGGTCGTCGCAAGGACAATCGATCAAACGCCATACCGGCAATGACGACTTGTTGTTGCCATTCAATGTCTTTCGGGGGATCGGTCCGATTGTGTAAATGCGACAGGGCCTGCTTCAGGTAATCTGCACCGGAGACAGCATCTGAGGATTTCGGAAGTGCTTCGGCGGTTAATATTATGCTCGCCCAATCTTGTTCATCTACCGTCGGAGTCAGATTCAGTCCTAACAAGAATGACGATTCGCTCGCATCCTGCGGCGATTTTTCCCGGGCTTTCCTGCGGACCTCTGCGGTCGCATCGTTCCACTCAGTTCCATATTGCAAACGGAAACCAAATTGGTGGTTGAGATAAGTGCCCGGTTCAGATATTTCAATGACGGGCGGCATATTGACTGGCGGTTGTTGGCGCCAAAACCAGTTGGCTCCGATCAGCACGGAAACGGTGACGATGCCCCCGCTCAAGAACACAAACCATCGAGGGTATCGATGGCGATTGTGAATCGCGCGCTCGGCTTTGCTCGCTCTTGCGCACCACCCGAAGATGAGAATCAGCGCCAGGCCGAGCCCGCCGGTGTAGAGCACATCGGCCCAGTCGCCGGTCTTGAGCGCCCTGATGACAACGGAAGCGAACCCAATCAGCCCGATCACAATGACAAGTTCGCGAGTCCCACTGGAGGGCGACCCTTTGGTTCCCTCTTCCGGGAGAGCACCAGCCAGCCCGGCGCTGACTGGTGGTTCATCCAAACGCTCCCGGCATTCAGGGCAAAAGGCGTCCAGGATAAACGGAAGCTTGGCCTGACAATGGGGGCAATGAGTTTGAGACATCCGATCAGTTCTTTATTTGACGCCAGGGTTGATCCGCGTGGCCCGGTTGACTTCGAATCGTTAAATTGCGCCGCCCGCGATGTCGGTCGAATCTTTCGTCAGGTTGAGTCCCGGTAAAAGCATTCACATCTTGCGGCGATATTACCGCGCCCAGAGGATATTTGATGCTAGTGTATGGAAACTGAGAAGCGAATTGCAAGTTTTACACAACGAGGAGTGCAATTGAATGAGCCACCCGACCACTCGCGTCGGTGCCGGAATTGCGGTTGGATTTTGCAGGCGACTGAAAATCCGAGTGAAGACTAGCACGAAGGGTATGATCCTTCCGTTTTTCATACCGCCCAAAAAACTCGTGACATGACCAGTCCCCCGCGATAAGATGCTCTATGGCACCACAAATGGCCGGTATTGAGTTCGCGTACGGCCTCTATCAACGCAAAGCGGAAAAGTTCAACGCACGATCTCTCCGTTTGCATCCCTGGTGTTGGATCTATTGCAATTAGTTGCGGTAGAATGGTGAACTGTGCCCTGGAGTCTATTCCAATAGACGGCATGCGAGGATGCTCATTTTCCAACCAGTGCGGTAGCCTCATTGTGGCTGCATAGCTGAATGGTGCCCGGTTGTTTCCATGCCAAGAAAGATTCGAGAACTCATCGCCGATCTGGAAGCCGCGGGATTCACGAATCGCGGTGTTAAGGGGAGTCATCACAATTTCACGCATCCCCGCGTGACCAAGCCTGTCGCCATCTCTGGTAAACTGGAGGACGACGCGAGACAATCTCAGGAAACGGCGGTTAAAAGGGTGATTGAGGAGTCTCAGTTGTGAAAGACAGTGCACGTTACGTCAAGATCGTTGAATGGTCCGACCGGGACAATTGCTACGTTGGCAGTTCACCCGGCCTGCTATTTGGTGGCTGTCATGGGGCTGACGAACAGCAAGTGTTCGAGGAATTATGCCAAATCGTTGAAGAAACGATCGAACTTTATCGCCAAGACGGCAAACCATTGCCTCCAGCGACGTCAGGTCGTGATCTTGCAAACAAGATGCAAGACGTCGCGTAAGTAGTTCATTTGGCTTGCGGTTGTTGCTGAGGTTGTTGAAACAACTCGTGACACCACGTGTTCGGTACGATAGGATGGAGTTGGAAAACAACCGTAGCTGTGATTGTGTTCGCAAAGGGTGTCCATCAAGCCACAAGGCGGAAAAGTTCAAACTACGATCTATCTGTCTGTATTCATGCAGACGGATGGATCGCAATTCGTTAGGCAATGAAATGACCGTACTGACTTGGCTGATGCGACTGATCGCCTGGGACGGACTATTGCCTGCATTTGTCTGGATTTCGCCCGTAATCATCTCAACGATTTTTCCCAATAATCGCGGATTGATTGAGGCTGCGGCGATGTTCATTCCGATTATTGCTTTTTTCGTTCGTTTTCGCGTTGGTCGCCATTGCATTTCCTCGAATCGATGTGGTTCCGCCGTTCGAGTGCTGCAGTACATCGTGTTTTTCATGGGGATTCTGTTGCTGGCGCTGATCGATGCCGTCATGATGTTGTCACATTTAAATCCGCAAGATGGTCCATTCACCCATCCCAGTGATCGCAAAATCTGGGTATTGTTATTTATCGCTTATCTAACATCGATGATCATTGCGATGTACCCTGGTACAAGCAGACCTGACGCGTTTTGGTCGTCGACGGAAGACGAGCGATAGCCTAATAAGCACAAATTAAGAATTTGCTGCCGCGGCCTGTAAGTCAACAGCATCGTCCCACTCGGCCGACGGTTGTTGCTGACGTTGTTGAAGCAGCTCGTGACATCACGTGCTCGGCACGATACGATCGCGTTGGAAAGCAATCGTGGCCGGGACTGAATTCGCAACGCGAGTTTTCCCCGCCGCAATGCGGAAAAGTGAAACGCCGATCTCTTCGTCAGCTTCCCTGCAGACGAAGAGATTGCAATTCGTCAGGCAGTCCAAGGCTCTTCCTCGTACGGTGTTGCTAATGTCACGACTCGCTTGGCCGGATCTGATTATTGAAAGCATTACTCCAGAACGGTGCAGTGACTGGCTTGCGCCGTGGACAGGCATTGCTTCGGGGCGAGTTGCTCCTGTGTTTTTGAACAAGTTCGGATCATGGTTTCTGCGCCGTTCGGAAGGTCACGTTGAAATGCTGGACGTTTTCACTGGCCAATTGCAACGCATTGCGGAATCCTATACTGGCTTCATTCAGGAAGTGAACGAGCAATGGTGGCAAGAATTCTACCTGCATTCAGAACTTGTCTGGCAACTGCATGAATCCGACAAGATCCCTGGACTGGGCCAGTGCTATGCAATCGCGCCACACCCGGCGCTGGGGGGGCCAAATCCAGATAACGGAGAAGTGGTTGATAGCAAGGACATAATAGTCATGGACGTTGTCGTGTGGCAGTCGTTGTGTGCTCAGATGCTCGGTGTCGGGCAGTGATTTCTGGCGCTCAATTCGGTCGGGATGGACTGTCGATTGGGGGGCGTTTCGGGTGTGAATGGCTCTGCTTGTACTTGGGTCTAAGGAGTCGCGAAGCGTCAGGAAACCGTTCAAGAGTTGGGCAACGGCCGGTACTGGCGAAGCCGGTTGTACCCAAAGAAATCCTGTTTCAACCCAGTTTTGCCTTTTCCGACGGCCGGAGAAACTCAATTGCCTGAGAAGCTGACAAAATACCGAAGAACCAGTGGGTTAACACCCACCGCTCGCCAGGTTGTTTGACAGATTCCAGGTCTACACCGCCATTCAACAGTGCCATCCGGCCGTTAGGAAGTCAAGATGTTTGCAGCACCTCCGATCATGAACCTGACCGTGATTCGGTCGCCGGACATTGACCGGTCTGCGAGATTCTATGCAGCGATGGGGCTGGTCTTTACGAAACACCGGCATGGAAGTGGGCCGGAGCATTACACGTCGATCGTGGATGGATTCGTATTTGAAGTCTACCCCATCGGGTCCGGCTTACGCACGGATGGCACTCGCATTGGTTTTTCGGTGGATGACGTCGATTCAATCGTCGAATTGCTTGCGGACGCTGGGGGCATTGTCGTGACTCATCCGCACGACACTGAATGGGGACGGCGCGCAGTCGTGAAAGATCCTGACGGTCATCCAGTTGAGCTGGTGACTCCCCCGAAACGTGACGTGATTGTCGCTATGTCAGGTACGTCTACCGGCGTCATCACACAAACTCATACTCAAGGGATGAACCCCGGAGATTTTGACCGGGGTGGTTGAATGAATTGGGTCTGCCAGTGAAATTGCCGCTGCTTCTGGGTTGCAATGCGGCGATGAGCGACGTTACCCACATCCTGTCGCAAATCGAATCCGGCGATCCATCGGCGGCGGAGAAGCTGTTGCCGTTGGTGTATGAAGACCTGCGAAAATTGGCAGCCGCACGTCTTTCCAACGAGAAATCGGGCCAGACGATTCAGGCAACAGTGCTGGTGCATGAAGCATGGTTGCGACTGGTCGGAGCTGAGCATGTCGATGTCCATTGGAATGAACGGGGACACTTTTTCGCGGCGGCAGCGCGGGCGATACAGCGCATTCTAGTGGAAAATGCGCGGCGTAAGAAACCCTCGCTGCTCTGATTGGACACAAGCCGCTGGCTCCCGAAAAGGCCGTTCGCTGCATGGTCAAGCGGTTCAACTTTGAACCGGGATGTTCGACGAATTGTGTCCTTATCGAGTCATTTTTCCTGTTACTCGTTATATTGTCGTTCGCTCCTCGCTTATGTCGAGTGTCGGGCGGCGTCCAACAGTCGAGAACCTCGAGAACACTGTTGGACCGAATTCCGTCAATCCATTGATCCGAATCCACGCTTCCAACAACTCAGGTGCATTTCGTGAAAGATTCGCTCTTAAGCCATCGCGGATTTCTCTTTCTGAACATCACTCAGGCCTGCGGCGCCGCCAACGACAACATTTTGAAACAGGTGATCGTTTTCGGACTCGCGTCCGGCGGGATTTGGGCCGACAAGCTCGGAGAAGGTGGGCAGGCCGTCGGTTCGCTTTGCCTGGCGGTTCCGTTCGTTTTGTTTTCGGGATTTGCAGGGCAGTTCTCGGATCGCTATAGCAAACGCGATGTCAGCGTCGTTGTCAAATTGTCAGAAATCGTCATCGCACTCATCGCCATGGCGGGGCTATGGCTCGTGGACATCTGGATCGTTTTAGCCTCGATGATCCTCATTGCCGCTCAAAGCGCGTTCTTCGGACCCGCGAAGTACGGAATCCTGCCAGAGATTATTGAAGAGAAGCTTCTCAGTCGTGCCAACGGAACAATCAATATGTTCACGTACCTCGCGGTGATTTTCGGCTGCGCGATCGGAGGCCCTCTCTATGACGCTTACGCTCCGGACAAGACGGACTTTCCCGATGCGACGCCGATGCTCTGGCTTCCGGGGCTGGTGGTCCTGGTCGTTGGAATTGTTGGTACAGCGGCTTCATATGGGATTCCCCGGCTGAAGGCGCAGAATCCGACGTTAAAAATCCGGCCGCTGCTCTTTCGAACGTACCTGGAAACTTGGCGTGAGATCTCGGGCACTGCTTTGGCCCAAGTGATCGCCGCATGGTCGTTCTTCTATTTCATTGTGGGGGGCGTCGCCATGCTGATCTTGCCGGATTACGCGACTCTGCTCGATATCAGCGCCACACAAACTGCAGGACTGATGGCGATCCTGGGAATCGCCATCGGAGTCGGTGATTTCGTGGCAGGACGTGTTTCCGGACACGCAGTTCGTCCAGGCCTGATTCCAATCGGCGCGATTGGAACGACGGTGATGTATTTTATCCTGGGGCTGATCCCTGCCAATTTCGCGCTGGTGGCGAGCTGCCTCGCCGTGACTGGATTTCTCGCCGGCTTCTTCATGGTCCCGCTGCAAACCATGACTCAGACGCTTTCGACGGAAGAACAACGCGGTCGCGTTCTGGGCCTTTGGACATGCCTTTCCTTCGTGGCGATCATCTTGGGGAACGTCCTCTTTCTGATCATTAAGAAGTTCGGCGTGCCGTCTCATCGCGTGTTTTTAGTCTGCGGCGTTCTCGGACTGGCCTGCACCGCCTTGTATTATCTCAAGTGGCGGGCGATCTTCGAACAGGCCCTGCGAAGTCACCAAAATACTCACGCATAGCCGAGATCCCCGGGACGATCTTTGCGGGACGGGACCTTCATCCGCTGGAACAATAAACCGTTCACCATGCACTTGGACTGAAATTAGAGCGGTTTAACCTTGAGTTTGCCTATGCCACTGCTTTGGGGTTGTACTCAATCCTCAAGCAGTGCTGATTCGAGCGTGTCTTTGCACTGCTTCCGCCGAGTACCGCGGCAAGCAGTGGCACGAGACCCTGATCTTAATGCGGAAGATGCAAGGTTAAACCGCTGTAAACTGACGCGGTTTCACGTTGCCTGCTTTTCGTTCTTGACGGCGCGCTGCATCGCCGCAAGCATGATGGGGTTGATCTTCTTCCAGGCCGCGATGCGCTCCGGAGTCACGATGCCTACGTCTTCCTGCCCCGCATAATCAACCGTGTGAATGTCGTGGATCACCTGATAGGTTGACCACGCGATGGTATCGCCACCACTCATGACCGACATCGTGTCACCCGCTCGTGGATCGAGAGCCAGGATCTCGCGTTCCACAAGGGCATAGCGATAATCATCCTGATCGATATTGAGCTGAACGACAGCCTTGTTTGTGTCAGGGTGATCGTGGTCACAGATCTCCCAACTGAGTGGCCAGGGCCAATCGGCCTTGTTGAAATGTGGATGAGGCCCCAGCCCGCGCCACCGGCCGTCGCGTACGTCGATGAGACTCATCTGCCGAAGTATCGCACCGTCATCCGCCTGTAAATGTTTGACGTCATCGAGCGTCGGCCAGCGATCCCAATACCGAGCCATCGATAACATGAAAGAATCGGCAAAGACTCGCAAGTGTTTATCGGGCCGTTCGATCATGATCGCGGCACCAAATCCGCCGCCGACCATCGGAAAGGCAAACCAATCTCCCGCATTGGCGCAGCGGTCGGTTTTGCTGCCAGGGGGAAGCAACTTTGCAAACGCCGGGTCAGTTGCACTCCGTGCCGCCTTTGCGTGAGCATTCCATTGGGCGACTTGGTCAGGCCGCACGACAAAACCATCGACGGGAACATCGTGGAAAGTAAAACCCATCTTGCGGAAATATCGTACCAGGCTCTTTTCCAGGCTGCTCCCGGCAATGATGATGTTCAGCGGCGGAAACTTTGCTGCTTCCGCCTCAGTGACCGCGACGTTCGCGATCGGCGACAGGCTCGGTTCGTTGAGCGTGGTTTCGACCGAAAACAGATCATCAGGTGCCCCACTTTTGCCCGTACTGTTGCAAGCGTGCCTGGTCGGTGGAATTGGAAACCCGTCACGATCGAAGTCTTTCAATCTGCCGACGATCGGCCAGCGACCCGACGCTAACGACTTGATGGTCAGCAGGCCGATCCAGGCCGTCGGCCAGGTATGAGGCAGGCCGAGTGTGTCCGGCGAAATTGGCGTCAGCGTGTTTTCGAGCCGCAGGTAGACGTGAATCAGGCCGGTCTCGAGTTGGGCCGGGCGACTCACGACGCCGGTGCAGTAACCCAGTGGACCGATGGGAATTGAAAACACCTCTCCACCGACCAGCGCGAAGGAAGACTTCTTCTTCACATTCTTTTCTGCAGGAGGGCTGGATTTGATAGTCGCCTTCGCGCACATGTTTGTTCTCAAGTCGGGCAGATGATTGATTTGTAAAACTGATTCAACTTCGTCGCACGGAACTGGCTCAGGCAAACGTCCCCAGCAGGCGATTGGAGCAATTAAAGGGAACGTAATTCGATGTACTCATTCGCCATCGACGTCCGACGTTCATTAACCGACATCTGTCTCCGGTCGTTTCGGATACCCTGCTCCGCTGGCGTGAGTGGTGGGATTTTCATGCGACAGTCAGTGTGACGTCGATGTTGCCGCGGGTCGCCTTCGAATAGGGGCAGATGCCGTGGGCCGCATCGACCAGTTCCTGAGCAACCTCACGGTCGACACCCGGAATGCTCACATCGAGGTGCGCTCGAAGAAAAAAGGCATTATTCTCGATGAGCAGCTCGATCGTTGCGTCGATAGCCGGAGTGTCTGGAAGCGAGATCTTCTTCCGGGAAGCGGCCAATTCGATGGCACCGATGAAGCAGGCCGACCAGGCGGCAGCAAACAAACGTTCGGCAGCTGGGTGAGGCTCGGGCAATTGGGTATCGAGCTGGCCGTCTGTGCTGTGCGCGGCACCATTGGGACCACCAATTGTATGTGTCTTGCCAGTGAAAAGAAGTTTGGCAGGCATGATCAAATACCTTTCAGTGTTAGTACTAAGCGGTGGAGCGCGAGAGGACATGTTGGTCAACGGTTACCAACGACAAGATAATAAACATTTTACCGACATCGCGTAAACGACCGCAACGGATCATGTGTGGCAAAAGCCTCAATCGGCGAAGGGCTGATCTAAAACGAGTTGGAATAACGTGGCACCGTTAGAAATCCCTCTGCCGACTTCCGAGATTTGATGGCGAAGATCGCCTCGAAGGAATTACTGACAAGGGCTCAGAGCCACTTGATCACACCCTCTTGACAGGCAAGCCATCACTTGCCTAATCTTTGCTATGACAGACGTGTTTGAAGCCTTGGCTGCACCCGCCAGACGGGCCATACTCGACGAGTTGACCGAACGAAACGGTCAAACTCTGTTCGAGATTTGTGCACGCTTAGTGATGAAACACGATCTGTCACTGACTCGACAGGCAGTCTCGCAGCATCTTGCGTTGCTGGAGGCCGCGGGATTGATCACGACGAGAC
>JAQGHT010000700.1 GCA_028291565.1 Planctomycetaceae bacterium
CCAGTTGTACGAGCACTATCAGGCCTATCGTGATGCGAGGATTGCCGCTCGGATCAATATGGATTATCAGTTGGCTCGTTTGAAGACAGGAACGGGCATTCTGATTAACGTATTGCAGTCGATCACCGACTGGGGCAATACAGTCAGCTCGGAAGCCACCTCTCTGACTCAGTACAACACGCTGCTGGCGACGCTGGAACGTCAGACGGGGACGATTCTTGAATCACATGGTGTCGTGTTTTTTGAAGAACGATTTGGCTCAGTCGGACCGCTGGGACGGTTCTTCGAAGACCAATGCTATCCCAAGGCGACTCGGCCAACTCCGAACGAAGACCGATATCCCAACTCTGACAAACCCGCCGAAGAGAAATTCGATCTGGTTCCACCGCCAAATTTGCGGGACGAACTCCCCTCGGTTCCGTATGATGATATTAAACTCCCCACGCTGGAGGAAAGTTTCCCGAACTTACTCGATCCGCCGAAACAGAAAATGGAAGTGCCAGAGTCCGCACCGTCCAACCTTCCTCCCGGTTTAAAAGTGCCGCAGAAATCTCGACTGAAGCCGTCCGAAAATGGGACAGAAAATGGGAGGATGGATGAGACTCTGCCAGATGGCTCGTCACAAAACGTCATTGATAGGAATCAAAGTCGCGGACTGATCGAACTGACATCCAACCAGAATCAAATGACTGAGCCGGTACTGCAGTCACAAATCCTGCCACCCGCGAAGCCGAAAACTTTGATGCAAAAGAGCAAAGCCTGGCTCGGAAGATGGAAGTGAGATCTGATCGTGGATGAAACCCCACCTCCAAGTCGTCGTGACTTCCTTTCCGGCCGTGCCTTGCAGCAGCAACTGGCAGAAGCCGGGGACGCGTTCGCCGAGGAAATTGGCGAGACAGGCGAACCAACGCAAGCACCAGCGGCCGGCCCGACGATTCGCCTGAGCAAAACGGCGATGGCGTGTGACTTTGAAGTGATCTTGAATCCTGGCGCTGCCAGTCAACTCAATGCAGCGTCCAGCGCATTGGAATTGATTGACAAGCTGGAAGATCAGCTGAGCGTGTATCGTCCCACAACGGAACTCAGCCGACTTAACCAGCTTGCGTCACAAGTCTTTGTGGAAGTTGAGCCCCGCCTGTTCGAACTGTTGGAATTGGCCCGCCGGATCAGCGGCGAGACTCGCGGCGGATTCGACATTACCGCCGGACCGTTGATTGCCTTGTGGCGCCGTTGCAAAGCCGAACACCGGCTTCCGACCGCTGAGGAATTGGAATCCGCCAGGCAGGTCGTTGGCATTCAGCAGGTCGAATTCGATACCGCCGCCCATTCAATTCACTTTCCGATTGCGGGTATGGAATTCAACTTAGGTTCGATTGGCAAAGGCTATGCGCTGGATCGGGCGGCTGAATTGCTCATCCCTGAAGGTGTTGACGAATTCCTGCTACACGGCGGCAAGAGCAGCCTGCTCGGCCGAGGTGGTCACAACGGTTTTAGCGGTTGGCCGATTGGAATTGCGAATCCGTTGTTCCCGGAAAAAACTCTCGCGACAATTTTGCTGGAAGACGCGGGTCTCTCGACAAGCGGGTCCAATATTCAGTATTTTCGATTGGAAGGGCGGCGTTTCGGCCACATTTTAGATCCGCGAACGGGTTGGCCCTGCGAAGGATTGGCGTCGGTGACTGTGATCGCCCCCACCGCGACACTCGCAGAAGCGCTCTCCACGGCGTTTTTTGTCATCGGGGTCGAAAACGCTCAACAATACTGCCATAATCATTCAGATGTGAAGGCATTATTAATTCCCTGGCCTGCTTCCGGGCAGAAGTTGCAGTTGATTAACTGTGGCGTGCCAGACGAATTGTTATTTTTGTAGTGGATTGGCTGGCGCTCGTACTTGACGCGAATGAGACTGGCCGCTTCGGAACGGGAGTTACCCGGGATTGAAGCGCCGATCGCTCGGTCAAGAAAAAATCCAACCTTGGGGGTTTCCTGTGGCTTGTTGCTCACCTACCGATATTCGCAAACTTTCGCTGCTGGCGATCGTAGTTCTAGTCTTACTGCGAGTCTCGATCGGCTGGCAGTTCTTCTATGAAGGCATCTGGAAGAGCCATTCTTTGCACGGGACCGAACCCTGGTCAGCCGCGGGGTATTTGAAAAACGCGAAAGGCCCCTTCCGGTCGACGTTCCGGAACATGGTCGACGATCCCTATGACCTTGACAAACTCGACCTGGAAAAAGTGAACGCGCGCTGGACCGAATGGTCAGAAGCATTCAAGAAGTACTACGGCTTGGATGAAAACCAGATCAAGAGCCTGGATGATCTCGTCAAAAAGACTCAAGGGAAGCTGAAGGTCGTGCTGGAAAACCCCGCCTGGGTCGGCAAGCCAGCGGATCAGCGCATCGGTGAATTCGAGGTCTATCGTGCCTTAATCGAACGTTACGAAGCGAAGTTGAAAAAGGTGAAGGTGGACTTTCAACAGGAGCATCTCGACAAACAATGGACCGAGTTGGAAGCCAAGCGGAAAGAACTCTCGGGCCCTGTCGACGCATTGACCAAAGAGTTGCAGACGGATGCTTCTGACTTGTTAACGCTAGAGCAAATCCAACGCGGAAAACTGACTCCGGCTCCCAGCAAAGTGGATTCGATTAATAACAAGACGATCTGGGCGCTGACGATTCTGGGCTTTTGTATGATGGTTGGCCTGTTTAGCCGTACTGCAGCAATCGGCACAGCAGGCATGCTACTGATGTTCTACCTGGTAGTCCCACCCTGGCCCGGGGTTCCGGAAGCTCCAGGTCCCGAGCACAGCTTGATCGTCAACAAGAACTTCATTGAATTACTGGCCTGCCTGGCCTTGGCGGCATTGCCCACAGGTCGCTGGTTGGGACTGGATGCCTTGATTCATCGGTTCATTTTTCGAGGAAAAACGGATTGATTTAACTCGTTCCCATGCTCCGCATGGGAACGCAATCGCCCGAAGCTCTGCTTCGTGGGAATCCGACACTCAACTGCCCCATAAAGAAGCAGAGCTTCTAAGACTGGTGTTCCCATGCGGAGCATGGGAACGAGATAAAAAGATGATGTTCCGCAATGCCGTGGCGAGCGGTTGCTTGAAGTGAACCCTCCGTGCCGCCTGAAGGCGGAACTCCAACATATTAAAAATAAATACTGTCCTGTACGAGGTGCGCTATGAATTTGTCTCCTGAAGAGAAGAAAATCGGCCAAGACAACTACAAAGAGGCTGTGGCAGGCTTAAACCGCCGAGCGTTCTTGAAGGGGACTGCAGCCGCCGTGCCCGGGTTGGGCGGCCTCTATTTCGGCTACTCGGCACTCAACGGTTCGCCAGTGAAAGTGGGTTTTATCGGGACCGGCGACGAAGGGAGCGTGCTGCTGACCCAGCATCCTCCGAAATACATGGACATTGTCGCCATTGCTGATCTGCGTCCTTCAAACCGCAAACGCGCTTTTGACGGTGACGGCAACGAGAACCGTGTCGGGTTGCGCAAGAAACTCGGGGCGGAAACTTGTGCCAAGATCAAGACCTACGCGACCCACAAAGAATTGCTGGAAAAGCATCCGGAAATTGAGGCCGTCGTCATCGCGGTGCCGCTTAATGTGCACGCCCAGATCACGATCGACTGCCTGGAAGCGGGTAAGCACGTGCTCTGCGAAAAGCTGATGGCCCATAATGTCACCGAATGCAAGGCGATGATCCGGAAGGCGGAAGAAAAGAAGAAGCTGCTCGCCGTTGGTCATCAACGGCACTATAGCGTGCTGTATGAGAACGCTAATGACCTGGTCCAGGGCGGATTGCTCGGCGACATCAAGTTCATTCGTGCCAATTGGCATCGCAATAACTCGTTCCCGAACAAGGACAGCTGGAACAAGCCGGTCGGGAAAGAGGATATTGCGACACTGAAGGACTTCGACTTCAAACAGTGGGGATTTGACTCGCTCGAGCAACTCGTTAAATGGCGTTTATTCAACAAGACCGGCGGCGGCTTGATGGCCGAGCTGGGTAGCCACCAGCTCGACGCCTGCAGCATCTTCCTGGGCAAGAAACATCCGCTCGCCATTCAAGGCTATGGGGGCAAGAATTTCTACGGCGTGAAGGGCCTGGGTTCAATCGACAAGCAGGAAGATCACCGCGAAATCGACGATCACGTTTATGTCACGCTGGAATTTCCTGGCAAGCATTACGAGGAAGACAAAAACGACATTGTCGTTGTCACGTATTCGTCCATTAATACGAATGCCATGGAACCATACGGCGAGACTTTGTTCGGAAGCCGTGGAACCATGATCACTGAGCTCGAACAAAACGTGATGTTGTTCAAAGAGGGAGGCGACGGCACGCCTGGCGGCCCAGGGGCTCGCATCGAAGTGGACCCGGCCAAAAAAGGCGGCCCGGTTCTCAAAACTTCAGACACCAACGCTCCTTCGACAGCGGCGGTCTCGACAGCGGGAGCATTGGGCGGCAAAGTCAGTCGTGGCTATACCGAAGAGATGGAGCACCTGTGCTTCTGTATTCGTGAGAACAATTTCGAATCCCGCGAAAAAGGCGGCCTGCGTTGCAACGGGACGCACGCCATGGGTGACGCCATTATGGCATTGACTGCGAATCTGGCGATGAAGAAGAAAAAGCGAATTGATTTCAAGGAATCCTGGTTCGATCCCAAGAGCGATGATGCCCCGGAAACAGATCCGCAAGTGCTGGCCTGACTATGATTGAAGAACAATCAGCGGATCTGGGTACGATTCGATTGAATTACGCGAGCGGGCCGAAAAACGGCCCGCCGCTAGCCCTCTTTCACGGAGTCACCCGGCGTTGGCAGAGTTTTCTGCCGATTTGGACAACGCTGGCATCCCGCTGGCAATTGCTGGCCTGGGATGCTCGGGGGCACGGCTTATCCAGTCGTGCGGCGGATTCTCACTATCAGGTTGTCGACTACGTCGCTGATGCGGTGACTTTCGTCTCGCAGACGTTCAAACAACCCGGGGTATTGTATGGCCATTCGCTCGGCGCCATGGTCGCTTTAGCAACGGCAGCCGCAGTTCCGGAACATGTCCGAGCAGTCGTTTTGGAAGATCCTCCGTTCAATACAATGGGGACGCGGATCGACGAAACACCTTTGTTGAGTTTCTTCTCGGGATTGGTGCCCTTCGCCGGACATCACCTGTCGATCGCAGCCGTAGCCCGGGATTTGGCTGAAGTTCGGATCACGGTTCCTGGTAAGGACCAGTCCGTCCGATTGGGCGACACTCGGGACGCCACGGCATTACGCTTCACGGCACGCAGCCTGGCCGATCTCGATCCTGAAGTCCTGCAATCCATCATTTCAGGACACTGGATGGCGGGATACGATTTCAATTCAATTTTGGCCAAAGTTCAGCTTCCAGTCCTATTGCTGCAAGCGGACGCGAATTACGGTGCAATGCTGACTGATTCAGATGTCAACTTGTTGATGCAGACATTACCAGATTGTACTCTCGCCCGCTTTCCGAATGCCCCGCACCTGATTCACTGGTCGCAACCGGAATCGCTCCTGCGGCAAGTTCTAGGGTTTCTAGAGTCTCTGACTTGATCTGAACTTCTCACTTGTGCGTTCTCGACTGATGACCGATAACAGTGCGCCGCCACAATACGCTGTCCGGCTTGCGATTGCGTTGGACCGCGGACAGGCGCCGGGACGGCACGAGGAAGCACGGGAATGGGATGGCTGCTGAGAAATCTGTCGAATCTGCCCTTCATGAAACCGATGATGCGGTTTTTGCTGGGTGCGATTGCCATTCCCTTATTCCGCTGGTTCTTGCGCTATGTCGTCCGCCTGCGG
>JAQGHT010000742.1 GCA_028291565.1 Planctomycetaceae bacterium
GTTGATCACGCCCACGTCCAATCCCTGTTTGCGAAGTTCGACGGCGGCCTTGATACAGTTTGTAAACAAGGTTCCGCAGGCGATCAGCATGCCATCCCGGCCCCAGCTGTGGACTTCGGCCTTGCCCAGTTCAACTGTTTGCAACGGCCGCTCGACCGTTTCGACATTGCATTTCGGATAACGGATCGAAACGGGCCCATTGTGGGTCAAAGCGAAATCCAGCATCGGGCCAACATCTTGTTCGTCGCCCGGAGCCACCAGCACCATATTCGGGAAAATGCGCATGTAACTATTGTCGAACGAACCATGATGCGTCGGCCCGTCGGGGCCGCACAGACCGGCCCGATCAAGACAAAACGTGACGGGCAGATTTTGCAGTGCGGCTTCCTGGAAAATCTGGTCAAAGCTCCGCTGCAGGAAGGTGCTGTAGATGTCCACAATCGGCCGCATTCCCGCCTTGGCCATCCCGCCCGCGAAGGCCACCGCGTGACCTTCGCAAATTCCGACATCGAAGAACCGGGATGGAAATTCCGTTCGCACGTGATTCAGCTTATTTCCCTCACACATCGCCGCCGTGATCACCGCAACGTTGGGATTCTGCTGCATGGCTGTCCGGATGGAATCACTCATCGAATCGGTGTAGGCTCGTGAAGTCGATTTCTTGATCGAGATCACTTCTTCGCATTGACGCTGAAACGGTGGCGGTGCGTGGAACAATACGGGATCCTCACATGCCGGGGCGAAGCCATGCCCTTTTTCCGTGAACACGTGCAACAGCACGGGGCCTTCCAGATCCTTGACCATTTCCAGATATTCGCGAAGCGATTTCAGGTCGTGGCCATCGACTGGGCCGACGTACCTGAAGCCCATTTCTTCGAACAGCATGCCGCCATGCAGGTAGCCTTTCATGGCATCCTTCAGCTGCGCCAAACCGCGCTGCATCGAATTCCCCACAAACGGAATCTGCTTCAAAATCTTCGAGAGATCGCGTTTGAAATGGGTGTAGCTTTGCTGCAATCGCGCCTTATCCAGGTATTTTCCCAACCCACCCACACGCGGGCAAATTCCCATCTTGTTGTCATTCAAGATGACCAGCAGGTCTTTGTTCATTCCAGAGGCATTGTTGAACGCTTCAAACACGATGCCAGAGGGCAACGCCCCGTCGCCAATGACCGCCACCGAACGTCGTTTCACTGGAGAAATCAGATCATCTGCCGCTTTGAGTCCCAGTACTGTGGAAACACTGCTCCCTGCGTGCCCCGTCATGAACAGGTCGTAGGGGCTTTCAGAGGGGTTGGGATAACCCATCAGCCCACCCTTCTGGCGGATTGATGCGAATTCGTGGTATCGACCGGTCACCAGCTTGTGCGGATAGATCTGATGACCCGTGTCCCAGATCAGACGATCGTTCGAGAAGTCGAAGACCTGATGCAGTGCAATGCACAACTCGACGACGCCGAGATTACTGGCGAAATGCGCCGTCCGATTGCTGACCAGGTGACACAAAGTCTCGCGGATTTCCGTCGCCAGCAGCTGAATTTCGGACTCTGAAAGTGTCCGCAAGTCGAAGGGCGACGAAATCCGGGGAAGAATTTCCAGTTTCGGTTGTGTATCGGGCATAATCGGCATCCTGTTCGTAAGCTCATTCGGGGCGTTTTGCTTGACGGGATAGTCAACGATTTCGTCAATTTCCCGTTCCCTGACACCACCCATTCGTTCCCGCTCCGAATACCAGAGCGGTCGAAGAAGTTGGTGCTCAGGTGCTAATGGTCCCGGTTCAAAATAAACTGAGCGAGTTCGTACAACTTTTGACCGCGTTCGCCAAACGGTTCAATCAGGCGGCAGGCCTCTGCGATCAGCGATTGCGCTCGCTGTTCGCTGGCTTCGACTCCTAAGAGTGAAGGATAGGTCAGTTTTCCTAATGCGGCGTCCTTGTTGACGCCCTTGCCGACTTTTTCGACATTGCCACGAATGTCGAGCAAATCGTCGGTGATCTGAAAGGCCAGCCCAATTAACAGACCGTATTCTTTCAACCGGGTTAACGTTTCCACATCTGCCTGGGCGACCCTGGCCCCTAACGTCAACGCAGAACACAACAATCGTCCGGTCTTTCGTCGATGAATGGCCTCGAGTTCTTCCAACGAAGCCGAGAGCGATTCTTCGGCTTCCAAATCGGCGACTTGTCCAGCCACCATTCCGACTGCGCCTGCGGCATTGGCCAAATCGGCGCAGCAAGCCGCTGCGACCTCAGCAGGCGCAACGTGCCTGGCGATGACTTCAAACGACAGAGTCAATAAGGCATCGCCCGCGAGAATTGCCAACGCTTCCCCGAACACTTTGTGATTGGTTGGGCGTCCACGACGCAGGTCGTCGTCATCCATGGCTGGCAAATCATCGTGAATCAGCGAGTACGTATGCACCATTTCCAGGGCACAGGCGGCGGGCAATGCCAGTCGAGAATCGCCTCCGCAGGCTTCACAGGCCAGCAAAACCAACACCGGCCGCAAACGCTTCCCGCCCGCCAGAAGGCTATAGGACATTGCCTGTTGGAGTCGCGGAGGACATTCCTTGTCCTGAAGTACGTAAAATTCCAGACCAGCGTTGACTTTGCCTCGTAATACGTCCCAGGTTGTCTTCCAGCTATCCACGGCTTGCTCCTTGATGTCGCCGTCCCAAAAAAACCTCACA
>JAQGHT010000760.1 GCA_028291565.1 Planctomycetaceae bacterium
GTTGATCAAGTTGTTGTACTTTGACTATTCGGTGACCGAGAGACTTTCAGTCGTTTTTTTAGAACACTAATAACCGCTAATTTACGCTAATCAGGATTCCATCCCACAAGCTGGTCAGGCAACACAATTGCGACTTTCCTGTCTTTATTAGCGTTAATTAGCGCAGATTAGCGTTCCAGCTTCCTCTATTTTCTGGGTTGCTTACGATAACGAGCGAAAACACATTCTCAATGGAATCAATGTGGGTGAATCATTCAGGCTATTGCACACGATTCTGTCAGGGTCTGTTGCGGATGGGTGAGCGTGCTCCGCCGAAGGGGACGATCCCCCCTTTTAACGGCGGCCCGATCATCTCGAGCCACTTGCGCTTTTGCACATTCGTCAACTTTTCCAGGATACGATCAGACGTTGATTTCTCTCGTCCTTCACCTGCCGAAGCAAAGCCATTGGACTGCTTACGCCGCGCCATGTCCCGCATCCAACCGAAAACGACATTGTCTTCCAGAATGCGGAACTCCTCGCGCTGTTCCAGAGTCAGCCCGAGAGCCAATGCCACTTCAGGATCGCGGAACGCGCCAAAACCTTCCGACTGTAATCCGATTTGACGCAGTCGAATCTGCTGGGGGGAAGTCAAAATCGAATTCAGGTCTGTTTTGTTCGATCGAGCGAGTTCGAGAGTCCGCCGCCCACGTTCTGCGGGAGTGACCTGGCCAACATCGCGAAACGACTCCGTCCACTGCTTGCCCACGCGAGCGGTCAGTTCCGACATTTTGCCCCGTTGTTCCGCGGTCAGCTGCAAATCGTCAAGAATTGCGGGTTGGCAGAGCAGATAGAAATGCGTGGCAGCCTTCAAGACGGCCAGGCCCGCCAGGATCTCTTCGACCCGATGGGCAGCATCTTTGAGTTCGGCTTGCGCGTCCGGGTCAGCGCGGCGCTCCTGCAGGAACTCCTGATAGTACGCCAATGCGGTCAACAGGACTCGTTTTCGCAGCATTTCCATGCCGGGTCGATCCGCCAATTCCTCTTCGCTCACGCGGAAGAGTTCGTCCACCGCACGGCGCGCAAGAGCGAATCGGGATTCGGCTTCTTCGGCGCGCTGCCGCTCACGCTGATACGCGAGTTCGCTCAGCTGATGCTCTGCCCGCGTTCGCCCCTGTTCCGCACGAATCAATAACGCACTCAGTGATGATCCGACGGAGACTAGAATCAATGCCGCAGCACACCCGATGATTGCCGAGGGATGCCGCCGCGCCCACATCCAGAAGCGTTCAGTCCAGTCGGGCCGCCGCGCTAATATCGGCCGGCGTTCGAGAAATCGCTGCAGTTCGTCGGCCAGTTCTTGCGCCGTCGAGTAACGATCGGCTGGCTCCTTACGCAACGACTTCAACACAATCGTTTCCAGACTTGTGGGAATTTCGCTGTTAATCGATCGCAAGGTGGGCGGCGCGGCGTCGGCGATTTCCCGCAGCAGCTCTTGCCGGTCGCAACTCTGGAATGGGGGACGGAGCACCAGCAATTCATAGAGTGTCATCCCCAGCGAATAGACATCGCTGCGGTGATCGACAAGGCCCCGCCGGCCCAGTGACTGCTCCGGGCTGGCGTACCGAAGTGTGCCCAGGAGTTCGCCCGTGGCGGTCAATCCACTGTCTCCAGATACCTGAGCCAGTCCAAAGTCGGCCACCCAAATCTGCCCCCGTGGATCCAACAACAGGTTACCTGGCTTGATGTCACGATGCACAACTCCGGTCTGATGCGCATGCTCCAAGGCTAGCGCCGCCTGGCGTCCCACTTTCGCCACCCAGTCGAAGTATTTCCCAGTCCCTGAGGAGCGTTCTGTCGACAACATGGCAACCAGTGATGTCGTGTCGGAGCCCTGTTTGCGGCTGCCGGCCGCGACAGCTTCTGACGGATGTTGTTGCGATTGACTTTCCTGAGACTGACTTTCGCGAGACTGAATTTGCTGAGCTGGTAGCCGCAGTTCGGCGATCACCGCCGCGAGACTCTGGCCCTCAATGAACTGCATCGCGTAATAATGAACACCGCGATCCGAGCCGACTGCATAGACCGGGACAATGTTCTCATGACGCAGGTGGGCGGCGGCGGCGGCTTCGTTCTTGAATCGCTCAAGTTGTCGCGGGTCGATCGCTGCGGCAAACGGCAGCACTTTCAGGGCGACGCGACGGCGAAGCGAAATCTGGTCGGCCTCATAGACGACTCCCATCCCGCCGCGTCCCACTTCCCGGATCAGCTGATAGTCCCCCAGACGCCCGAGTTCGGGACTTGGATTTCGAAATTCGGTACCCGGAACTCCGCCCGAAAAGGCAAGCAAATTCGCTTGGGGTACGTTCAACATTCCGATTTCCCGGAACGGCGCTGTAAGCCGCTCAACTTCGTCATGACTCGCGAAAAAGGCAAGCAGGTCGTCACGCAGGTGCGGATGTTCGGCCAGCAGCGCCGCGCGGTCGGGCTCGCAGTTGGCGTCCCGCGCCTCAACATAGGCCAGCAAGACGTCATTCAGCTGGTCTTCGTGACTTGGAGTCGTGATCTTCTGAGTCATGCAGTCTCTTCCGGCGGCTCAATGAGCAACTCACGGAGTTTCTTCAGTCCTCGAAAGAGCAGACCGACCACCGCCGGACGTGTCCGATCGAGTTCCGTGGCAATTTCCACCATTGGCAGTCCCTTCAGGTGATGCAGTTCGACGACCCGCCGCTGGTCTTCCGGTAGTTGACACAGCGCACTCGCGAGACGAAGTAGCTCCTCACTTCGGGAAACGGCTTCGCTCGGGGAAGATTGATCAGCAGCAAGCAGCCGTTCTAACCGGGCCGAAGAGTGATCGAGTTCTCCCTGTAACGACTGTTCCCGGGTTAAATCCCGTGCCGCGGTCTTGAATTCACGCGCAACGGCAGCAATGGTGTTTACAAGAATGGCCCGTAGCCATCCGAGCCACTCAGCCTCGCTTCCCCCTCGAAACTGCGAACGACGATCATGGGCGAACAAAATCGTCTCTTGGACGATATCCGAAGCATCACACTTGGCCTGCAATTGCGTGCCAAGATGCAGTCGAGTCAAAACCAAGAGGTAATCGCGATATCGCGCCAATGGTTGACCGTTAAAGCCGACCGGATCATTTACAATTTTCGGGGCCCCTGTCAAACCGCGTTATACAATTCACGTCGATGTCATCCTGCGACAGAATCCTGACGTTTGGAATCTGCGGCGGCTTTACGCCCCGGCCGCAGGGCGGGAACCGAATTCCACAAGTACTTGGCGAAAACAAACAAACCAGCCGAACCACCAACGATGGCTTGCATCACCAAGCTCGCGGAACCTGGATCAAAATAAGCCAAGACCGGACAGACCAATGTGAGATTTGACATGCTAATTCACTTCCAGAAATTGCGTTCAGAGGCAATTGGATATCAAAAACCTGTTCTCCTTTCACCTTCTTCTAAAGAGATGCGCCAGATCGAAAGATGTCGCGCGCATATTCCCACTTTGAGCATGGAATCAGAAAAATTTACGGAGACGAACCGCGCAGCCGGGTAGTTCTTGGCGAGTGTCTCCTTTGCGAGCGCCTGCTCCATGAATTCTTGAACTCCGGGATTCACCATCCGGCACATTTTTTCGAGACGATTCGCGAAGCCCCCGCCATCCGGTCGCCGTGAAGGATTTTCGTGGCTGAATTCGTGAGAATTTGGGCCGATCGATGTGTTCCGCCCGAAATCTCACGATTTCAGCTACGCCGATTTCGCCACACGAAAATCCTTCACGGCGTAGCCCCAGCCACCTGGTCGCCGGAATGGTTCAACGACCTTCGCACTGCTTGAATCCTGGTTGGACTCTGGAAAAACAGTAGTGCATAGGCCGTGGCCCCATCGGGGCAAGCCCATTGGCAGGAGATCGGCGAAAAGTCTCCTTTTTTTTGCCAACCTTCAAACAAGCATAGCCCGGCGTCCTGACGGAAACCGAGCTACAATGTCACACTTCGCGGATTTGAATTTCAGCTCTCTGCATCTGCTCTGTCCTCTCAAATCACACGTCGATGGACGTCAGTTTCCAGAGGTCCAAATCCTGCTTCATAGTTTTCCACCGATGTTCTTAGTCCGGCGAGCAAGCGTTTGGCCGTGAACAGACTGAAAACCAATCGTCGATTGACTTGAATCGGTACGGACTCCTCCGCGAATGGCTGAGTGTTCAGGCCAAAGTCGAGAATCAGGTCATCAGACGATCTCATCACTCGGGCAAAATTCGCGTAGATCGGAACTAGGCGGTCGTCCATTTCGACGGCCTGCTCGGCTCGATTCGACGGTAAAACTGAGGGAGCCGCGGACGCTGAAGACTGTATGGAATCTGGAGAGACTGCAAGCTCTGGAGTCACCTTGGAGTCAGGGACCGCTGCGGTAACTGGGGCAGCTTTGGTCTTTGCAGAGAGTGCGGGTTTCGGTGCGAGCGCAACCGAGTCGCCGTTGGCTGCGGCTTTCGCGGCAGGCTTAGATTTTCGGGTGGCCATGCTTTTTTCCTCAACAATTGAGTTTGTCAGTGCAGATATTCACAGCGAAGAATCAAGACAATCTTGAAACGCTGGAATATCAATGCGGATTAGCAAATCACTACCGAGATATCGGCAAATGCCGGGGACCGAATACTGCTCAGCTTTCAGTTTTTTCCGAACAGCAATAGATAAGGATCTGCGCAGTAATGGGAGGGCGAGACTGTGCTGGCGAAAAAATGCAAATGAAAAACGCGTCAGACCTTCCGAAATCTGTGACAGTGAAATGAGAATTTTTCGCCCTTCCCCGAAGGGGATGCGTCAATAGCCCAGGGTTGCCGCGTGCAGCGGCTACCCTGGGTAAATCCGATAAAATACCGTTCAACCCCAACGGGGTTGCGCCCTGCGGACACTCGCTTTCGACAGGCGCAACCCCCGTTGGGGTTGTGAATTCGAGAAACTCTTTACCCAGGGTAGCCGCTACGCGGCAACCCTGGGCTATTGACGCATCCCCGTTGGGGAACGGCAGTCTTGAAGCACCACTTCGGAATTCGGAAATGCAGAGTGGTGTTGTGAATGCGAATACTATTAGATAATGTGCACTCATGTTCGTTTAAGCTCGCTTGGATGCCATCCCTACGACAATAATTACTTTGACGGTCCAAACGCTTTTCCATCAGGATGTTCTGCAAGCCACGTATGTTTCTGATCACTGAAACCAAATGGTTATTCCCTGGCGACAACAGGACACTAATACGCCGGTCCCGTTTCTTCTTTCTTGGGCCCCAAACCAATATCGCGCAGGTCGGCCAATTCCCCGCCGTCGTCCTTCAGATTTTCACCTGTCGAATAGACCAGCCAGCCTGTGTCCGTTTTCTTTAATCGTAGGGGCATTCCCGTAAAGGGGTCTGTCGTCGCGCTTTCTGGTAGGCCCAAGTCTTCCAGCTTAGGCTCTGACTTGTCGCCCGCGTCAGCCCGAGTCTGCAAGGTGTTCAGAATTCGTAGACTGCGGACTTTGGCGATCGAGCGATCATTTGCTCTCCGGCCGTGCAGCAGTGCCGGCAGGATGCCGCTTGAAAGTGGACCGATACGGCCTTTGTATTTGTTCTCCAGACCTGCGGCAACCAATTCTGAATAAGGCCGCGAAACGAATTCGAACTGCTCGCTGAACAAGTCCAGGTAATCGCATTCATCGCTCAAGAACCACCATTGAAACGATCCGAGTTGCGAGCGTAGGGATTGGAAGGATTCAATGCCGAGCACACGCTCGGACTTCAGAGCTCGGATGTAAGCTTCGGTACTGTCGTGGAGAGCCAATTCGGTATCAAGAGCCAGGTGAGCCGACTTCGGCAAGGGGCCGGAACGTAAGACTTCATCTGCTGCTCGAATTCCCACGGCTCGGCAGGCCACGGACACCAGAAAACCAATGAACGCAGGCTCCCGTTCAAATGATCGTGATAGTCGCAGCATCCAAAGACATGTTTCGAAAGCCTCTTTCCGATCACCTTGCGCGACAAGCATCACAACTCGCGCATTCAGCAGCCTGGTGACAGCTCGCAGCTGCCCCAAACGATCAGCGAGGCTGGTCTCGATGAAGGCCTCGGGACTGACGGTGTAGTCGATTTGCGGGTCGTATTCGGAACAGGCCGCGGCCTGTCGAAGTAATGGAATAACATCTGGAGAACCCTGTAATGCCGATTCGACGGCTTTGATGTCGTTCTTGCTCGGCGAACCTTCGAAGAATCCCGGTGCCGAGTAAACCGCGAACAATTCTTTGGAAAGTTTTTCGACACCCACTTGAGCACGACTCAGAAAGACCGCTGCGTTCTGTTCCGGCGGAGTGACCTCGGTCGGGGCAAGCTGCGAAAAGGAGACCGGGTCTCCCGCCGTTCGAATGGCGGCGATCTTCTGTTCCAGCCGCCGACCGCGAATGACGACGTAAACGGAATTGGTGCCCAACAGAATCGCGAAGATCAATCCGAACGCGATCAGACCTCTCAAGAGGTATCTTTTGTACTTTTTCACGAGGCTGCGCCTTTCACTAAATTTCGAGATCTTTGAACAGTCGTTCCCAATCTGGCATTCGATGCGAAATTGCGGGGGGACGCGATCGGCGGGACTTGACGAGACGCTGGCGAACCCAGTCTCCGGTCCCACGCCCCGTCACGGACTCCACAATTTCCACCAATTCAGACTCCTGCCGAGGGACCGGCCGAGGTCCCGCGAGGACCGCCAGATTGTGCTCGGTTGTTCCGATGGCCCATTGATGAAACAGGACTGCCAAAACCACCGTCGCGGCAGCCATTGTGCCAATCCGCCGATCCCAGGACGGCGCAGCGCGAATGCCAGACGCAGTCCCTTTCGAAAGCTCCTGCGACACCGCCGAAAGAACTCGCGAACGCAATTCCGGAGCGGCGTTCCGAGGTGCGATCTCGTGAAACAGTAATTCTGCCTCGCCGTCATTTGCAGCGTCATGCATTGCGGCGTCATCCCGTGAATCGTCGTTCATTGCGGTCCTTCCAGGCACCAGCCCTTCATGCGTTCCAATGCGGTACGATAGCGAGTCGCGGCGGTGCCTTGCGGGACTCCGACAATTTCTGCAATTTCATGAAAGGTGAACTTTCCATAGATTTTCAGTTCCACGATTTCGCGTTGCTCGGTCGTCAGCTTGGCGAGCGCGGCCATCGCAGTTTCGATGAGTTCGTGCACAGATTGGTCATCCTGCACATTCTGAAACAGCAATTCACTACCAGTTTCGCTGAGAAAAAGCGATTCACGCCCCTTTCGACGCAGCCAGTCGGCCGATTCATTTCTCGCGATTTTAAAGACATAGGCGATCAGATTCTCAATTCCCATTAATCGCCGACGTGACTGTGCCAGACGAACGAACGTGCTTTGCACGACGTCGTCGGCATCCTCGCGAGACCCCAGGCGGAGCGTCAAATAATGCTGCAGTCGATCAGCACAAGCATCATAAAGCTCGGCGAACGCCGCTTGTTCGCCCTGAGCCAGTCGCTCACCAAGTGTCTGCATTACGCCTCCGAAAATCGTTTCCCCGGAGAATAAGACTGTCCGTGAGCCCCAATTTATTGCCAAAGAAAAGATTTTTACCAGAAAATGGGCCGCAACGGCCAAGGCGATACAGGACTGCTGGCGAAGGACGAAGAAGACGTGGGATCGAAGCCAGGTTTAGGGGCAAGCGGTTGACAAGTCATGCCGCGATATTCACTCACGCCGTGCAGGATTTCGGTATGGCCAATTCCTCGTAGCTGAAATCGTGAGATTTCGGGCGGAATATCCAACTA
>JAQGHT010000778.1 GCA_028291565.1 Planctomycetaceae bacterium
CTGCTTCACGTCGAGCTGTTTATTCAGGTCGGTGATTAATGTCCGAGCCCGGTTGAGATTCGAATCATCAATGGACAAGGTACTTGCGGACTCCGTGGCACGCATGGTCTGGACTCGGGCCTGCAATTGTTCGAGCTGCACTTCGAGGTCTTGCTTGGCTTTCAACATCCCACTCAGTTTTTCGCTGTTCGCCGCCAGAATCTGCCGGCGCGACTGAAGTATCGACCGGTCCGATGCCAGGATTTCTTCGACGGCCTTATAACGCTCAAACCGCGTGGCGAGATCGCGACTTACTTCATTCCCTGAATACGTGTGGCTGGCATAAGTAAATGCAGTTTTGCCACTGGCCAGGTCTGATCGCATGCTGAGAATCACTTCTTTCTGCTTGGCCAACCCCGTTTCTTTCTGTGTGAGTGCCGCCTGGCGATATTCCACGTCGACCTGTTGTTCGGCAATTTGACGCAGGCATTGACGAATGTCTGGCACGAGTTGATCCACAAGTGTCTGAGCTCGGGCAATTTCGAATTCCAACGGGACTTCGGACTTCACAGCATTTCGGACATTTTTACAGCCGGTCCGCAGGTAGCTGACGGCGTCGCGACCGAAAACAAACGTCCCCAGCAATGCCAGCAGGACGAATCCGACCAGAGTTTTCTTGATCATGGCTTACTCCCCCAGAGAATGAATCCGAACGACTCAGGCCGAATCACGTTTGCCGGTTGTGTCGTTCCAATTGGCTATTCGTGATTTGAGGAGGATTATTGGCCCGAACTTGAATAATTCCTGCGCATTTCTGGAAGAATTTCAAGAAGTAGTGCAAAGGCGCTGATCCCAACGGAAACCGCCGCGAGGGATTTTAGTAGCCAATCTCGCCAGAGATTGGGGCGGTTCGCTCCGTTTCTGGTTCACCGCCCAAGGTTTGGCAACCTTGGCTACGGGGAAATCGGGGCCCCCCAAGCATTCACATTTTCCGGTAAAATTGCGTCCAACGTCGTCACAACGTCGAAATCGGCCGGTATCGGGATCAGAAACAGGCTCAAATTCAAGGAGATTCCGATGTTCGCAAAAGCTTTGGCATTCTGGGGTATCTTGCTGGTTTATCAACTCTTTCGCTTCGTCACATTTGCATGGCTGGCGTCGAGTGACTTGCAGGCCTATATCTTGTGGATCTCGTGCGGATTGGTGGGTGTCGACATTGTTTGTTTGAGATGGATCTACCAACGGATGGGGCTGGCCTCCAAAGACGGAAATCTGGCGCCCTTGGGAGCCCGAGATCCCTATGGAATTGCGGTCTTATGCTTTGTGTTCTACTTATGTGCAACTCCTTTCTGCACGACGATTTGCATGCTGAATGGCACGAACCTGCTGATCGCTGATGGACCGCTTGTTGGTCCACTTTCGATTCAACAAGCCCTGCAGCATCCTGAAGCCGGGGTGATGGAATTTAACGACGGAATCCTGAAACCGAATCTGCAGGGGGCAGTCAAATACCACGTCACTTCCCGCGTGACGCAGTTCTACTATGCGGTCCCATTTGTAACAAAGGGCTGGACCGACCAGCAACCAGTGAATGTCTGGGCCATTCTCGAAGAACATGACATGTCCGCGCCCGACTTACATGATCGGCGTTTTGGATACGTGGTGCGGCCAAAACACATGCATTATGCGGCTTTCGCCAAAGCCGTTGATAACGCTGAAGAACGTTCCGCCGTTCGTTCAGGCCCAGATGCGATTCTGGTCCGACTGACTTCTACCCCGCCTGGGGAGAAAAGTTCGATCTGGTCCGAAACAAAATGGATTGGGCTGATTTACTTGACCACCTGGTTTCTGACGGGCCTGTTTGCCTTTCTCGCGTATGCTGCTCAATCTGGCACTGTTTCGGAAATCGCGATCGTGCGGTCTGAAACAATTCAGTCCAGCAATACCGATCGGGTCTCGACGGCGACGCGAAGTTCGCAGCAACGGCCAGAAGATCATGCGTCGTCAAAATCAACCGGTTCCGAACCGACACGCCGACTGCCGAGTCAGCGACGGCGACGCTGGTTCGTCTTGCATCTCACAATTCTGACGATTTCAACGCTTGGAATTCTGAACCTTTCTTCGGTCTGGGCGGGACTGCTCGGAGTCCTTGCGTCTGCCCTGTTCGAGATCTGGTTGCTACGTCGGTCGTTTTCAGCAATGCGGGGGACTCCGCGATATCAAATGGTTTTGGTCATGCTTCCATTAACCCTTTGGATTGGAGCGCTGTTCACTATTGCCGGGGCCGATCAGTTCGCCGCAATTCAACGACTCGATCAAGCAAAACGTATCGATCTGGAACATCTCGAAGTTGACGCACAGACTCAATATGTGGAATTCACAGACAACCCTCATTTGCGTGGCGACAAGGCGGGCTATTTTTTCGCTCCCTCCAAAGTTGCGAATTCCTGGTGGATGGTGCCAGTCGTCCCTGCGAACTGGACGCCCGCAATGCCCGTCCGAGTCTGGATGCAGACCACCAGCCGTGAGAAAAAACGGGATCTCAAAGGGACGTTGCACTTCGCCAAAATCATGCCGTCGCCACTCAGTCTACGATCACAACAAGCCCTGGAAGATGCCGTCAAATACTATCACTTGAAATCGGCCCCGGACGCAATTGTCTTGACCCGTGAACATGAAATCCGGGAGCAGCGCAGCGAAGCCGGTGGCATGGTCGTACTGGCAGTAACCACAGGCCTATTGGCGTGGATCGCGTGCGCGTGCTACTGGCCGAAGTGATTCTTCAACCGGCGCACTCCGTATCTCGTTCCCATGCTTCGCATGGGAACGCACTGGTCCGAAGCTCCGCTTCGCGAAGATCCCAATCCCAACCTTTCCGAGATGATACAAAGGCACTGTAACGAAATAAGTTGATCAAGTTCGAGAAAGCGGTATATGCGGCAAAGCCACCAAGTTGATTCCCTTACGAATGTGATCTGACTCGCTATCACGCCTAATTCTAGAAAATAGGGAATGCATGAACACTAGTCTGTGCTAATAAACGCTAATAAAGACAATTGTGTTATCTCGTTCCCATGCTCCGCATGGGAACGCACTGGTCCGAAGCTCCGCTTCGTGAGGGGCCGAATCTCAACTGCCTCGCGAAGCAGCAAATCTTCGACATCGAATATTCCGATTCGGAGCATGGGAACGAGTTCGATTCCACACTCAAAAGGACAACCTCAAAAACTCGGTTCCAGGCTTGTCTGGGATTCAATTTGGAAAGGGGTTATTTCTTGTTCTCGGGTGAGTGCTTTTCGATCGCGTTATTGAGCGCGTACCAGAACTTGTCCGTGTCAAACCCGCCCCGATTGCTCAAGACAATTGTCGTGCGATTGGCTGCCACGTAGCGATAATAGGACGTGTTAAATCCCCCCCACGAACCATCGTGCCCAAATCCGTTCAGTTTTCCGTTTTCTCCGGGATAAATGGACCAGCCAAGGCCATAGTTGTTCGTTTTGTCATCACGCGTTTTCGAAGGAGTCAGGGCCAATTGCATGGTCTCTGGCTTGAGGAGTTTATGGTGACGCAGTGCTGCGTCCCAATGAGCCATATCTTCCAGGTTGGTCCAGATCGCGCCATCTCCCACGGTCAACATCGTTTCCTGACGATCAGGGCGCGTTCCCCATGTTTCGCGCCACGTGTTTTTCTTGCCTTTCTCATATCCGATCGCGCAATGACAGTTCTTCGGCAGCCCTTTCGGAACGGCGTCCGGGCGCTCATAAACGAACGTGTTCTTCATGCCCGCAGGATGAAAAATGTGCTCCCGCATGAACGCACCAAAAAATTGCCGGGATACTCTTTCGACGATGACGGCTAACAGCAGATAATTCGTATTATTGTATTCGTACTTCTGGCCAGTTTGAAAATCGAGAGGGTGCTCTTGAAGTTGGGTCCCAAACGCTTTCACATAGTCAGCATTGATCCAAAAATCCTGATTTGCAGACGGCACATTTTCAAAACTCAGGTAAGACGGAATTCCCGAGACGTGGTGCAGCAGATCGGCGATATGAATCGGATGGCCAGGTCTGTAATCAGGTAACTCGGGAATGAATTTGCGGATGTCGTCATGAATGGACAGCTTGCCACGTTCGTGTAGCGTCAAAATTGCGGTGGCCGTGAATGTCTTGGAAACAGACGCGATTTCTAACAGCGTATGCTGCGTAATGGGAATCTGTTGTGCGATATTGGCCAGGCCATAACCCTTCTTGAACGTCCAATGTCCCGGCTGAATCACACAGAGAGCCAAGCCTGGAACGTCGGCGGAAATGTGTTGCTGTTCGATGACTGCGTCGATTGCCCGGACTAGCGGCGAATTCGCTGGAAGTTCATCCGCCTTAATCGGGACACAGATCAACAAAAAGAGACAGGTGATTGCGAGAATAATACTCGAGTGTCGCATCGCAAAATTCCTCCGGAGTACGGTTGCAGCAGAAATTCAGCTACGAGAG
>JAQGHT010000792.1 GCA_028291565.1 Planctomycetaceae bacterium
CCAATAAACTCATTGTCGTTTTCGTGAAGGACAACGAGCGGAGAAAAATGATCTCATTTTCAATCGATGAAGAATAGGCTTTGGCCGTTGCGAGGTTGTGAGAATGCCGAATCCTCCACCCACCGGATTCTATTGTTCGAAATGTGGCGAGTTCCACCCCGAACTTCCAATGGACTTTGGGGCCGACGCTCCAGACCCTTTTTACGGAATTCCTGAAGAAGAAAGGGACGCTCGGTGCTATTTGACCCCTGACATCTGCGTGATCGACGAAAAGGAATTCTACGTTCGGGGATGTCTGGAAATTCCCGTTGTCGATGGGCCTGATTCATTCGTGTGGGGCGTCTGGACTTCCCTTAGCATGCAGAGCTTCAAGCGGATGTTTGAACTCTGTGAATCACCAGAAGGAGAAAATGAGCCACCCTATTTCGGCTGGCTCTGTACTTCACTTCCGCTCTATCCGACGACTCTGCATTTGAAGAGCCAGGTTCATACTCGATCGGTTGGGCAGCGACCCTTCGTGGAACTGGAACTGACAGATCATCCCCTGGCTGTCGAACAGCGATCCGGCATCACAATGGATCGCGTTCGAGAAATCGCTACGGCACTTTTGCATGGCGATTCCTAGAATTCCAGCCCAGGAAAGAAGTTGATCACACATGGCCGAACTTCCTGCCGAGTTGTATGAACAAATTGCTTTGCTTTGCGACGAAGGAAACGAATTGTTGGACCAGGAGCAGTTTGATCCAGCACTGACTCGTTTCTCATCTGCCTGGAAGTTGCTGCCAGAGCCGAAAACTGATTGGGAAGCAGCAGTCTGGATTCTAACCGCTATTGCCGACGCCCACTTTTTCCGTGAAGATTTCGCCGCCATGCGAACGCCGTTGATGACGGCCATGCGATGTGATGGGAGTACCGACAACCCGTTCCTGCGACTTCGACTCGGGCAATGCCTTTTTGAGCTGGGTGAACTGCATGAAGCGGCAAACTGGCTGACAGGAGCGTTTTTACTGGAAGGAACGAAGATTTTCGCCGCGGATGATCCCAAATACCTCGCATTCATCAAGTCCAAATTGTCGCCGCCGCCAGGCGGATGGCCGAAAGGCTGGTAGGAGTGAACAACATGGTCCAAACAAGAGTAATGATCTCAACGAGCACCGAGTCATCGACGACGTAATGCGGCGTGGGTGCCCTGTATCACTCCGCTGAAATTGAGCCACAGAAAGCCAAGGACCTTCCAGGCAGTAAGTACGATGGAATTTGATAGCTCGTTGGGATCTCTCGAACTACCGAAAGGTGACCGATTTCATTGGCTGCTCGTTGACCTCCAGCCGAAACACGTCGGGCCGGGAATAGTGTCCCACCACATCGAAGTCGAACTTGGCTCGGGTAATTTCGGCTCGGTCGATGTCGGCCGTCAAAATGCACTCTTCACCGTACTTTGGTCCAGCCAGGATTTTGCCCAGCGGGCCGATGATGCAGCTTCCACCTCGGATCAATATCTCTTGGGAAGCCGGAAACCGTTCCGCAGGATAACCGGACGGAAGATCGCTCCGGTGGAGGAACTGACAGGCCGATAACACGAAGCACCGTCCTTCGAGAGCGATGTGTGTTACCGTGGGCAACCACGTGTCCCGATCATCAACCGTAATGGCACAGTACAGTTCGATTCCTTTGGCATACATCGCCGTTCTCAGCAACGGCATGTAATTCTCCCAGCAGATAACCGAGCCAATTCTGCCAAGCTTCGTTTCCACGACCGGAAGTGTTGAACCATCTCCACAGCCCCAGATCACTCGTTCCATTGCAGTTGGCATCAATTTGCGGTGTTTGCCGAGCAGTATTCCCTCGGGGCTAAAGATCAGAGCTGTACAGTAGAGCGTACCCCCTTCTCGTTCGATCACACCCACAACAAGGTGCACGGCATGATCTCGGGCGATCTGTCCAATAAAATCCGCATTACCGCCGGGAATTTCGATGGCATTCTCAAATAGACGACGGAACTCGTCGCGCCCTTCCGAGGACCGAATTCCCATGCTGACACCGAAGTCGTGCCCTTTGTAGTACCCTCCGATGAACGCTTCGGGGAAAACCACAAGTTCCGCGCCTTGCCTGGCAGCATCTGCCGTGAGGTCCGCGAGTTTCTGGAGTGACTTGGGGGTGTCGAACAACACGGCGGCGGCCTGTACGACGGCCACCCGTATTTGCTGGCCATCAAGTTGATTACCTGCCATCATTCATCCTCCGAATTGGCACTCTATCATAAAACAATTTTTTTACGCGGAGTCGCCAGGGGAATTGGAATTCTCGACGCCTCCAGGGACAGGCATCATTCGGTTCGCCCCTCAACGTCCTTCCAAAATTCGGATGCTGGTTTGTCGTTAATTGTTTTCAGGGTCGTTATCGGCCGAAGAAACTTGGTGTCTCGTTCAGAGTCGAAGCTGAGTGAGAGGGCAGTGAGGGGCATGTCTTGGAGTGGCGAGAAATCGCGCACGTTCGTCTTAAAAGCCCCCAGCTCCGCCAGTCGCATGCCCTGCAGGGGTGACAAATCCCTGACGAGAGTGGAACGCAGATCGATCCAAGTGACGGGCATTCCTTGCAATGACGAGAGATCGGCGACATTCGTATGATGGCAATCCAGTAGCGTCAGTTTCATCCTGCGGAGGGGCGAGAGGTCTGCCACATGGGTAAATCTGATGTTCAGTTGGGTTAGTTGCATGCCATTCAACGGCGAGATGTCGCTTAATCCGCCAACTTCCCGTTTCGGAAAGTCACTGCGGGAGCAATTGAGAAACTTCAGGCCATTGAATGCCCGAACAGGCGAGACGTCGGTCACGTTGTCGGTCAGAAACTCCAGGCCGACAACCAGACCAGCCTCAATTATAGGTGTGGCTTTCCCATTAAATCCTGGATTGAGTTCCTGCAACTTTTGAGAAACAACAACCACCTGCTTCTCAGCAGTCAGAGTCCCGACTTCCTTCATCCATTGATCGAACCCGGGCGTCCGGAACGCCAGCGGCTTTGTCGCCGCCAGCCTGTAGGCTTCTGCTGCCTTACAGAACACATCTGCCGGTTGGCCATTGATCGTCTTGAGAGTCTTGATGGAACTCAAGTGTTCAGGCTCGTGGTGAGGGTTAAAGTTGAGCCGCAGATGCTGAAGAGCCATCTTTTTGAGCGGCGAGAGGTCAGCCACCATGTTGTTCAAGAAAAGATCCGTGAGCAACATCCCGTTCAGAGATGACACGTCGGTGACGAGCGTGTTATCGCAATTCAGCCACAACAGTGGAGCCTCTCCTATTTCTGATAAATTGGACACATTGGTGCTTCCGATTCCTAACGTGCCCAACGGCATTCCATTTAGCGGCGACAAATCGACAACTTTTGAAGTGTTGCAATTCAGGAAGCTCAGAGACATCCCTTTCAGTGGGGAGAGATCGGAAATCTGCGTATCAGGACAGAATAGCGACAACAATTTCATGCCTTGTAAAGGCGACAGGTCGAATAACTTTCCCTTTTGGTAATCACTGCCCCCGCAGTCCAGCGATTGCAGTCCAGACAATGCGCGGACTGGCGAAATGTCGGTGACGTGATCTGTGGCGAACCCCAAATGTATGACCACGCCGTCCAAGATTTGAGGTGCCTTTTGTACCTCGGGGCTGGAATTCCTGACACCCATTACCTTCCCGTCAAATTCTGGATTCAAGTCCATCAACTTCTTGCGGACCGCTTCAATCTGGTTATCCGCAGACATGGCGGCGACGCCTTTCATCCACGGGTCGAAAGCGGGAGTCTGGAAGAACAGCGGTCTCTTCGATTTTGCGATTGTCGATTTGTTTGTCGCATCCTCGATCCCGATTGCCGTCGTGATTGAATCAATTTCTCCGGCACTTTTGGCAGCCGGTCCCTTCGGATTGACGTCCATCCAAAATTCGGCTGCGGGTTTGTTGTTAATTGTTTTCAGGTTTGTTATCGACCGAAGAAACTTGGTGTCTCGTTCAGATACGAAGCTAAGCGAGAGGACTGAGAGGGGCATGCCTTGGAGTGGCGAGAAATCGCGCACATTCGTCCCAAAAGTCCCCAACTCCGCCAGTCGCATGCCCTTCAGGGGTGACAAATCCCTGACAAGAGTGAAACGCAGATCGATCTGCGCGAGGGGCATGCCCTGCAATGGCGATAGATCGGCGACATACGTATTGTGGCAACCCAGCCACGTCAGTTTCATCCCGCTCAGGGGCGAGAGGTCTGCCACAAAGGTATGATTAATGTTCAGAGTGGTCAGGGACATACCGTTCAATGGCAAGAGGTCGCTTAATCCGCCAACTTCCCTTTTCGTATAAGGAATACGTGAGCATTCGAGATCCCTCAGGCCATTGAATGCTCGAACTGGAGAGATGTCAGTGACGTTGTCGGCTAGAAACCTCAGTTCGATGACCAAGCCATTCTCAATAGTAGATTTCGTTTTTCCATTAAACCCTGGATTGAGTTCCTGTAACTTTTGAGAGACAGCATCCACCTGCTTCTCGGCAGTCAGAGTTCCGACATCCTGCATCCATTGGCTGAACTCCGGAGTCCGGAATGCCATTGGCTTCTTCGCTGCCAGCCTGTAGGCTTCGGCCGCCTTACAGAACACGTCTAACGGTTTGCCGTTGATCGTTTCCAACGTCTTGATGGAACGGAAAAGTTCTGGATCGTGTCGCGGATTAAAGTCGAGATACAGATGCTGGAGCGGCATCTCTTTCAGCGGCAAGAGGTCAGTCACCATGTTGTTCAAATAAAGAAACTTCAGAGTCCTCCGATTCAGCAACGGGATGTCGGCCACAAAAGTAGTATCACAATTCAGATCCGTCAGTGGGCACTCTTTGATGGGTGACAAATCGGACACGTTGGTGCCGCAGAGTCCTAACGTGTCCAGCGGCATTCCACGGAGCGGCGACAAATCGACAACCTTGGAACTTCCGCAATTCAGGAAAATCAGAGACATCCCTGTTAGCGGGGAGAGATCGGAAATCTGTGTATCAGCGCAGTAGAGCGATGTCAATTTCATTCCTTGCAAGGGAGACAGGTCGTCTAACTTGCCCTTTTGCCCCGTACTGCTTCCGCAGTCCAGCGCTTGCAGTCCACTCAATGCGCGGACGGGCGAAATGTCGGTGACGTGTTCAGTGTCAAAACCGAGTGAGGCGATCGCGCCGTCAAAGATTGTTGGTGCCTTTCGGTGTTCTGGGATGGCAGCCCTGTGGCCCGTGACCTTCCCGTCAAACTCCGGGTTCAAGTCCACCAACTTCTTGCGGACAGCTTCGACCTGCTTCTCCGCAGGCATTTCGGTGACGTCTTTCATCCACTCGTCGAATGCCGGAGTCCGGAAGAACAACGGTCTCTTCCATTCTTCAACTGACGATTTGTTTGTCGCGCCCTTGATCCCGCCTCCCGTCGTGGCCGAATCGATTTTTTCCGTACTTTTGGCAGCCAGTTCCTTCGGATTGACGTCTCTCCAAAATTCGGCGACGGGTTTGTCGTTAATTGCTTCCAAGGTCGGCATCGACCGAAGAAACTTCGAATCTCGTTCAGATATCAATTCGAGCGAGATAAAAGTGAGGGACGTATCTTGCAGTGGCGAGAAATCGTTCACGTTCAACTTGGTCGCCCACAGCTTCGACAGCGGCATGCCCCTCAATGGTGACAAGTCCCTGACGAGTGTAAAACTCAACTCAATCTGAGTAAGTGGCATGCCCTTCAAAGGCGATAGATCGGCGACATTCGTATTTTGGCAACCCAGCCACGTCAGTTTCATCCCGCTCAGGGGCGAGAGGTCCGCCACATGGGTATGATTAATGTTCAGCGCAGTCAGGGACATACCGTTCAATGGCGAGAGGTCGCTTAATCCGCCAACTTCCCTTTTCGTATAGGGAATATGCGAGCATTCGAGAACCCTCAGGTCACGGAATGCCCGAACTGGAGAGATGTCGGTGACGTTGTCGGCTGGAAACCTCAGTTCGATGACCAAGCCATTCTCAACAGTAGATTTCGCTTTTCCATTAAACCTTGGATTGAGTTCCTGCAACTTTTGGGAAACAGCATCCACCTGTCTCTCGGCAGTCAGAGACGCGACATCCTTCATCCATTGATCGAACTCCGGAGTCTGGAATGCGAGCGGCTTCTTCGCCGCCAACCTGTAGGCGTCAGCCTCTTTGCAGAACACATCTGCCGGTTTGGCGTTGACCGTTTCCAGAGTCTTGATGGAACGGAAAAGTTCTGGATCGTGCCGCGGATTAAAGTTGAAATACAGATGCTGGAGAGGCATCTCTTTCAGCGGCGAGAGGTCAGTCACCATGTTGTTCAAATAAAGAGACTTCAGAATCATCCGGTTCAGCAATGAGATGTCGGTCACCATTGTACTATCACAATTCAGAAACGTCAGTGGGCACTCTTTGATGGGTGACAAATCGGACACGTTGGTGTCGCCGAGTCCTAACGTGTCCAGGGGCATTCCACGGAGTGGCGACAAATCGACAACCTTGGAACTTCCGCAATTCAGGTAAATCAGAGACATCCCCTTCAGTGGAGAGAGATCGGAAATCTGTGTATCGGCGCAGAATAACGAAGTCAATTTCATGCTTTGCAAGGGAGACAGGTCGCATAACTTGCCTTTTTGCCACGTACTGCTTCCGCAGTCCAGATCTTGCAGTCCAGTCAATGCGCGGACTGGTGAAATGTCGGTGACGTGCTCCGTGTCAAATCCGATAGATGTGACCACGCCGTCCAAGATGACAGGTTTCTCTCGATTCTCTGGAATGCCAGTCCGGAAACCTGTGACCTTCCCGTTAAATTCCGGATTCAACTCCATCAATTTCTTACGGACAGCTTCGACCTGCTGTTCCGCGGACATGGCGGCGGCGCCTTTCATCCACTGATCAAAAGCGGGAGTCTGGAAGAACAACGGTCTCTTCGATACCGCAACTGACGATTGGTTTGTCGCATCCTCGATCGCGATTGCCGCCGTGACCGAATCGATTTCTCCGGTACTTTTGGCAGCCACTTCCTTCAGATTGACGTTCCTGGTCGCGATTGTCACGATCACCATGATGAACAGCGCCGTCGCTCCCAGGCCGGCCAAAGCAACTCGCCACGGCCGATGGGTGCTCCTGCCCGTCCCTGTCTCTTCGGCCGCTGAAGCGATTCGGCCACGCTGATCTGCCCGAATTTGTATTTCAGACCTTTCGCTCACCATCGGACTGACAGGAGTGTCCATCCTCCGAAGTGTGTGCTCGATCTGGGCCAATTGTCGAATGACCTGAACCGCCGATTCCGGGCGATCTTTTGCCTCCTTCGCCATCAATCGCTCGATCAATTCAGACAATTCTTTCGGGATGTCGGGGTTGAGCGACTGCGGCGCGGCGGGTGTGAGCGTCAGCAGCGACTTCAGAACTTCCATGGGTCTCGCGCCGGGAAACGGCAACCGGCCTGTGGTCATGCGATACAGGATCACACCCAGGGCGAACAGATCCGCGCGGGCATCGACCAACTCGTTGCCCGCCTGTTCCGGCGCCATATAAGACGGCGTCCCGAGAATCATTCCCGTCGATGTCAGACGCACATCTTCCTCAACGGAGCGAGCCAGCCCGAAGTCGAGAAGTTTCACGCGCTGAACCACGGAACTTTGTTCTTGTTCAAGCTTCGAATTCGTCTCGAGCCACACGTTGGCCGGCTTGACGTCCCGATGCAGCAGCCCTTTCGCGTGGGCTGCTGCCAGGGCCTCGGCGATTTCACGGCCGATCCACAGCGCGTCGGCCGGCGGCAGCGGCGACTGGCGCTTGAGACGATCGTCCAGCGATTCGCCTTCCAGAAACTCCATCGCCAAAAACGGGATGCCCGCTTCTTCTCCGACCTGGTAGACGGTGATGATATGATCG
>JAQGHT010000854.1 GCA_028291565.1 Planctomycetaceae bacterium
GGAACGGAGGGGCATCGTTGGGATCGACTGGCTTGGGCCGACCCACTGGTGGGCGATTACCGCTCAGACCTTTCGGTGCAGTGCGAGGCGATTTTGCTGCTGGCGGAGCTTCAAACTGGACGGCATCGGCATCGTCCGACGCAGGGGGTTGTCGCTTGATTTGACTGCCCCGCGACTTCGTGGATTTCGACGTGTTGGAGAAATCCTCGCTGGCATCCGCGAATTGTTCACCTTCAGCCGTTGCCTCGCGATTTTGCAGTGTCACGTCATTATCGTCCGAGTTCTCGTCACCAAAATCGCTGGCACGAGCTGGCGAGCGTGGACGAGTTCGAGAACCCCGACCCGATGTGCCGGCGTTGTTCAGTTCGGCATCAGCGTCCACTGCTTCGTCATCAGCAGCATCAGCAAAACTGGGCGATTTCCCACGCGGACGGCTGCGTGAGCGCGTTCCCGTTTCAGAGTCCGGGGAGTCGTCGCTATCGGTCGAGTCGCGATCGGAATTTGGCTCGCCATCCTCATTCCGAGTCGTTCGCAAGCGTGCTTTTTTCTTCGTCCGACGCAACGGATCTTCAAACCCACCATTGGATTTGCCAAGGGGAGCGAACAAGTCATCGGCATCAGAATGGGCTGCTTCGCCCAATCGAGACTCAAGAGCCCCGGTCCCTTTGCGAGAACCCGAACTGGTCGACGGATTTTGAGAATCAATCAGATTGCCCGGAGCAAACTGAGGAATTCCGACGACTGCGAGTATTGGCAATGCCACGAGCGGCGCAAGAACGAGCAGCGCACTCAGTGGCCCACTTCCAGTGGGGCGCATCATGGGACACCTCCCTGTGTCACGGCTGGCCTCTAATAATCGACTCGGCGTAAAATTGGGTCACGCGCCGCATCAATTCAAAGGCAACCAATTCAATTCGGCACAACTTTGCCGGCCAAGATGGCAATTTCTCGAAAAACCTGCGTCAGTATCACGAACCGCGGGAAGATTTGTGCGACTAGACAGAGAATCGATCGAGAAAAAGTCCTCAGCGTCGGGGATTCTAGCTTGGCGTTCGTTGCTCGGCAATCCCAAATCGAATGTGGCAAAAAAATGAATGTAGGACAGGTTTTCAACCTGTCCATGCCAACGGGACGGACAGGTTGAAAACCTGCCCCACTGTGACTTACGGCAGCAATTCGGGGGTTTGGGGTCGGGCTTTATCGAAATTGACCTTCGACATCGCGTCGCGCAGATAGGCGATGAATTCTGCCGAGTCCAGATGCAGATCACGATTGGTGTCCGCCGCGCCCTTGATGCCTAAGGCAGCCTCCCAGGCGAAACTGCCGTGCGATTTTTCGGGCCACAGTTGCCCCAGTTCATTGTCGCCCCGGGCGGCGATGGCCTGCAGTGTCTTCATGGATCCGGTGAACGACTGCAGCATCTTTTTGGGTGAGGGTTGCGGCGCATAACGCTCCAGCGTCCCCACTTGGAACGTATCCAGAATCAACAGCTTTTCGCTGGAGACTGAGTTCTCCAGAGTTTCGATCAACCACTTCAGGCTGATCCCCGTTTCGGCCGGTTTCGATAGCTGAAAATCGTGGCCCGCGAGGTAATACTCGTCGCCGTCCGCATAGGCCTGGCCCTCGAAAATGACCAGAACCTGTGTCTGCAGCAGGACGTCTTTCAGCGCGGTCTGGATCCCTTGTTCGATTTGGGCTCGATTGGCGTCCTTCAGCAGTTTTAATCGTTCGGGGGCCACGCAGTAGCGGTGCCGCAGCGCATCCGCCAGCATCTGCACATCGTTCAGAACATAGTCGACCTGTGTCACCGACTTATCCGTGAAGTGCTGCACACCAATGACAATCACAGTCCGGTCATGCTTGATTGGCCGCGTGGCATCAATCGTCACGGCTTTGGACCCGCTGCCATCGTCCGCGTCCTCAAAGCTGACCCGGGTTTCATCCGATTCCCGGAGTTCTTCCAGCTTCGCGGATTCGCCAGCAATATCGATCTCGGTTTGGGGCGAAACGTGAAACGTGTGTTGTTTCCGATCGGATGCCTGGACGTCAACAGTTTGTGCTTCCGTGTTGACCGCTTTGATGACGCCCGTCAAAGTCTTATTGCGTTTCGCTTCGATCTTAGTAATCTCCGTATCATAGTCCACGGAGATTCGATCAGCAGCCTGCAGGTCTTCCGCCTTCAATTCCTTCCCGTCGATCTTGCTGCCGTTGGGCAGCAGGATCGAACAGGTCTTAGAGAAAGGAAGTTGCAGTAAACGTGTCGTGGCGCCCTGGCGCACATCAAAACTCATCTGATGGCCCGGCACATTCACCGACCGGACAAATCCTGTCGCGTGGATCGAACGCCGGGCGTCAACCGAAAGAGCCACCTGCTGATTCTCATTATGTGCTTCGGGTAAGTGCAGCACATCGACCCGGTCCTGATCCTGCAAATCATTGAACCGGACGTCGTCTTGATTGAGCTTGAGCTTCGTGTGGGGCCCGATGTGTATCGGAATATCCTCGCGACTGGACTCTTCGTCAGTATGCAGGACCAGGATTTTGGCCCCGTTGTCAATGCGGAGTATGCGGCCGCGGGTTTGGATCGGACGCATCAGAATGAATTCAACGTTCTTGCCATTCAAAACAATCCGCACGCGATCCTCTTCGTGGACTTCTTCCAGCAGGATCTTTTTTCGAGTATTCTTCAGGAACAAGGAAGGTTTGTCACCCAATTTGATGACTTCAGGTATGCCTGTTTCTTCGTCCTCGACGACCAGTTCACGTTCCGCCAGTTTGACGTTGCGGATCAGGCCTGATTTCGCTTTAGGCTTAGGAGCTTCTTCGCCGCCGGAAAAGTATACGAACAGTGACATCAACACGCTGCAGGCAAAGGCGCCGATAATGATCATCTGACGGCGTCTGGCTGCCGGATCAACCTTGGGCGAATCTGACTGGTTGCCATCGGCTTTGATCACTCGCAAATCGACATTCAGATCGGCCAACGCGGCATCCGCCGACGCATAGCGTTGGGCAGGATTCTTGGCCGCGAGTTTCTCGATGACCTTCGCCAGGTCTTCTGGGACACCTTCCAGGACCCGTGCAATGGGCGGCAACCGGCGATCTTTGGCCGCGTGCCACATGATCCAGGCGAGTTGTTTGTCGCGTCCGTGGGCACTCAGGCCCGGAAACAGTGTTTCAAAATGGTCGCCGCACATCAATTCATAGGCGGCGAAACCCAGAGAATAGAGATCACTGGCGGGTCCGACGTCCCCGAATTCATCGGAGACAACTTCGGGAGCCATATACTTCGTCGTTCCCTTGACCAGACTGCCTTCTTCATCGCTGACGCGCCGCGCCAGGCCGAAATCACCCAGCTTGATCCGCTTGCGGCGGTCAATCATTAAATTGCTGGGCTTGATGTCCCCATGCACAATGCCGTGTTCGTGCAGGAATTTGAGTGCGCGCAGACAGTGCGCCAGAACCGTCCTGAGCGAGACCAAGTCCATTGGCCGACCGGCCTGCCGGTCAGCGAGGTTGGCCTGCATCAATTCCATGATCAGCCATCCCTTTTCGCGGACGATGTCATAGATCGTCACGATATTGGGATGTTGCAACGACGCCAATAACTGGGCTTCACCCCAGTAACGTTCGAGTTGTTGCGGATCGCCAAGGAACTGCTCGTGAATCTGCTTCACGGCGACTTCGCGCCGCAGCTCCAGATCTTGAGCACGATACACGGTCGCAAAGCTGCCCGCCGCGATCTTTTCCAGCAACTGGTAACGCTCGCCCGGATTCACGTGGCACCTGTCAACGCGGCTGGCTCAGAGTGGGATTGACGACAACTTGAGGATAAGCCGCATTATAAGGTGCCAAAGCGAGCAGGTCTATGATTTCTGTCGCGATTTCGAAAGTCGTCCGATTTCGCGACACACTCCCCGCTCTGCTGTCCCGATCATTTACGATCGCCAATTCCCATCGGGATGCTGCTGGCTCCGGTCGCGCCCTGGGGATCATACGGAACCGGGCGACCGAAGATCATGCGGCCGGCGCTGTTTTGCAGCACACTCGTGACAATAATGCCTGTCTCACGTCCGACCAGGTGGCTGCCGTTTTCACAGACCACCATGGTGCCGTCATCCAGGTAACCCACACCCTGGCCGGGGCCTTCGCCCGTCTTGATAATCTTCAAATTCAACTGCTCACCCGGCAGATAACGCGGCTTCAACGCATTGGCCACATCATTCAAATTGACGACATCCACGCCTTGGACGCTTGCCACTTTGTTCAAGTTGAAGTCATTGGTCACGACTCGGCCACCCAGCTGCTTGGCGAGCGCCACCAGTCGCTGATCGACCGACATCCCCTTGTTTTCTTTCTGATCCACTTCGTACAGACGCACTTCAATGTGTTGTTGATTCGCTTGCAGCTTGCTCAACACGTCGAGGCCTCGACGCCCTCGGTTGCGGCGCATTTTATCGGAACTGTCGGCAATGTCCTGCAGCTCCTGCAGGATAAAATTGGGGACGATCAGTTCAGAATCGATGATCTTCGTATCCAGAACGTCGGCAATTCGTCCATCGATCAAAGAACTGGTATCCAGCAGGAAGGGCCTGCCCCCTTTGATTTCCCTTGCAAATTCCACATAGGGAATGATGAATCGGAAATCGTCCTTCGTCTGCAATAAGACCGAAACACAGATATACGGCAGAGTCAAATTGACGCACAAATTGACGAATCGGAGCCACGGAGTATGTGCCAGAAATGGTGCGAGACCGGTCATCAGCAGAATGCTCAGCAACCAACCGACAAGCAGTCCAAAATAGACCCCGGAAATCACATCCAGCCGCTTTCGATGGATCAGAATGTCCATGAAGGTCACGACTTGCGTCAACAACACCAGAATGATGAATGAGAAGCCGGGATAATTCACGACAATCGCCGGATAGGCTCCCGAATCCGGATCTGACCCCGATGCCGAGACACAATACGCCGCGACTGCACCCGTGCAAACAAACGCAAACAGCGTCCTCAAAACGATTAACAACATCGACACAACGCTCCTATTTCAGTCTGGCCAAGCTCTGCCTGCCAGGTTAACTGCTCCGAAAAACCAACCGCTCACAATTAAAACTCGACACCGCAATTTGTCGCTTCAGCGAACCGGTGCGAGCCCCCGTCCAATTCCTATCTCTGAAAAAATTCGTATAGCAACCCAGTTATTCCAAGCCTTTTTTGAGAACCACTGAATCGTTCACGATTGGAATTGGCAGTGACTTTGTGAATTACCTCATCGGAAGAACTTTTCTGCACGCAAAACAGATGAATTTCTTTCAATAAACCCGCGTCCAGTGCAGAACGCGTTCCGGGGAGGATATCTCAAATTGATCGAATTGCGCTGGAAGGAGAACGGCAGGGTCTTGAGGCGGGATCAATTCAACGGAAGGAAAAATCGCTCAATCGCCGTAATTCACTACTGCTTCCGTACTGTATTATACGCGAAAGCCAAGAATGAGACGCGACCATGAGGACGATTTGTACTTTTCACCAGCAATTGTGTGACTACTGGCATGTCTGGGAAAGAATTGCCACGCAACCCCACCCCAAAACAGCAGAATCAACATTACTTTTCTATCAATTGCGATGCAAGCAATCCTGAGCCCCCAATACAATTCGACACTCGGTGGAATTGATTTCTTTGACCTTTGCCTACAGACCAATAATCTGTTTGGCTCGATCATTTCAGAGGCACTCCGATGGATCTCCCAACTGCCGGAATCCCGGCTGTCACGGGCTCACTGTTGTCACTTTGAGTGCAACAGGATCTCCCCGGGACAATTTCCACAACAAACCCAACACACACCAACGACACGCCTCAAATCGATTGCCGCGAAAAAGATAGAGAAATGCGGCCATGAATCTAACCAAGAATCATACCAGTTCGCCGGGAAGAATGCCAGACTTCAAGTCATTCCGAGACAGGTTTTGAAATCACCGACGAACAGTGAAAGATTTTCGATGAGACCGTGAATCGAGTTGATGAATTGAGTCAATTGCGTTCCGAGAGTTCCGCCGCATTTGAGAGACATTGAACCGCATTCCGGCTACAATTTATCCTGTTCGCGGCTACGAATGAGTCTTTTACAATGCTTATCCCCGCGACTAAACGTCTCATTCTTAACCGTGCGCGGAAAAAGACGTCGACGAGGTTGCTGGTGCGCACGGTCAAGGTCGAACGTCAAAAGCCCGACTCGTCTGGCTTGTCAAAACAGAACCGTCCGAAATGCGAATCATTTATCTCTGTCCGAATTGCCAACAGACCAACTGGTCGGCCGTGACCGAAACCAGCGACAAGCTTTCCTGCAGCGACTGCGCCTGGACACGCACATTACCCGCAGACCCAAAGCAGCGCGTCCATCCCGATCAATGTTTGATTTGCGGCTGTCGTGACTTGTGGCGGCAAAAGGATTTTCCCCAGAGATTGGGAGTGGCGATGGTTGCCGCGGGCGCCATCTTGAGTACTGCCGCCTACTATTATCATTACCATCTCTGGTCCCTGGGCATTTTGATGGGCTTCGCGCTGGTCGATATGATCCTCTTCGCCGTGATGCCGGATGTTCTGGTTTGCTATCGCTGTTCGAGTCGGTATCGCAATTTCGATCCCGCAGGTGAGACACCTTATTTCAATCTCGAAACTTCTGAGCGATATCGGCAGGAAGCCATCCGCCTGAAAAAAAACGCGTGATGACACCCGCTTCGCAGACCAATATGACATCAGCCGGCAGGATCGCCAAGTTCGTAGCGTTCGCCTGGAACTGGGGCCTGATCCTGATTTGGGCGACCTGGTGGGGCGGTTTAAATTTCTACGCGCTCGTCGTTGTTCCGATCGGGACGGAATTGATTGGCAGCGTTGAGCAAGGCTTCATCACTCAAAAGGTCACTCAGGCACACAACGCGATCACAGTTTTGTTTGTGATTTGCCTGCTGATTGAGGCATATCGAAGACGACATCGCATGTTATGGTCCACGGCAATCGCACTGCTGGTCATAACAATCGGTCTGATCTCCTGGCACGTTCACCTGACATCGATGATGGATTTCGAACAACAGTCCGTTCCGGGACGGTTCTACTCCGAACATGCCGTTTATCTCTGGCTCACGGCCTTCGAATGGGGCCTTGGGCTGCTGATTCCGGTGTGGTTTCTATCTGAGAGGGATGGCAGACGCGAACCCAGGTCACTTTAAGTCACCGCGCACTATCCGCTTTAGTCAGCTGCGGAGACGTATCAAGCAGTCCTTCGTGCAGCAGCGATTGAATCACTTTTTTTGCGAGCGGTCCTGCTGCTTTGCCACCCGATCCACCGCGTTGCAAGACTACGACAAAGGAATACTTCGGTCGGTCGGCAGGGACATAACCAGCGAACCAGGCGTGGTTCGTTCCACCATTTGCCTCTGCGGTTCCGGACTTACCGGCCACTGCCACTTCGGTCATCCGCACCGTTTTGTAGCCGGTTCCGTGAGAATTCGCCACGACTTGCTCCAGTCCGTGTCGTACTTGCTGCAGAACTGACGAAGAGATATCCGCGATGGGAACGGGTCGGGGCGCCGCGAGAAGATCGGGGGCCGACTCCGCGCTCTCTTCGTCTGAAACGATCGTCGATCCTGTTCGCCGGGCGACGCGAGGTGTCAACATTTCACCACCGTTGGCGATCGCCGCCATCATCCGCAGGATCTGTAACGGAGTAACGATCAATCGCTCCTGGCCAATAGCGACGCTCAGATGATCGCAAGGGACGGACGGGAGATTCCCCGCTGATTCGCTCGGCAAGTCAATTCCCGTCGGCTTGCCGAATCCAAATCGACCGGCCCAGTCAAGCAAGGCAGGTGCGCCCATTTCTCTGGCTGCGTGATAGAAATAGACATTACACGATTGAGCCAGTGCCAGTGACAGGTCCACGTCTCCGTGGTTGGAGCCGTTGCGGACAAACGGCAGACAGCGCTTTTTGGTAGGAACATCAAGAAAACCTTGACAGTGAAAAGGCTGGTGGCCGTTCATCCCGGATTGCAGCATCGCTGTCGCCGTCACCGCTTTGAAGACGGAGCCTGGTGGCAGCAGCATCTGATGCAATCGTGAGAACAACGGTTTTCGCGGATCCGACTCCAGGCTGCGGATCGATTCCGTGTCACCATTCATGTAAACATTGATGTCAAATGAGGGCCAACTGGCAGCCGCGATGAGCTCGCAATTCCGAACGTCCATCACCGCGATACAACCACTATCCGG
>JAQGHT010000878.1 GCA_028291565.1 Planctomycetaceae bacterium
TCGCGATTGTGTTAGAAAACCAATTTGCCTTTGGTGACTTTAACGGGCGTGATCCGCACACTACCAAACTGCTTGCTTTAGCCCAGTTTCAGCCGGTGCGATGCGGGCAGCTGACCGTCAGGATAAAGGCTCAGGCTCGCTTGCCCATTCCGAAATGTCGGCTTCCGGTCTGGTAGGTCGAGCGCATTGCCATTTCTCATTTTGAGCCACAGATAGATGAAGCCCAGAGTGATGGCGCTCGCATAGCTGGCGACAATAATGAACAATTGCTTCGAAACCACCGCCGGGCGGGGTTCATTGGAAGTCGTGATTGACGGGCCAGTCGAAGTCTGAGAAGTCGCGGATCCAGCGGCAGCAAAATCGTCTCGACCCGCAGTGATTTCTAAAGTCGGAATGGCTGCGGCAGGAGCGGATGCCGTCGCTTGAGATCCAAATACTGAAAAATCGGGTAATTGCACCGCGTCACGAGACATTTCCTGGGTTGGAGGCGCAAGCGGTTGAGCGACCATCGCAGGTTGCGAGACGACCGGCGTCGGAGCAACATTCGCGGCTTGGAAGATGACTGGCGTGGGAGCGACCGCAGGTGTGGGAGCGGCGGTAAAAGTCACCGTCGGTTCTGGTGGAGGGGGCACGGGAATTTGTGATGAATTCCAAATTTCCGTAGGCGGCGATTTCCTGACGACGATCGGTTCCGGAGTTGGCTCGGGACTGACCTTCGGCGGCGGATTGAGGTCAATCGCGGGCATCGAAATTGTTGCCGTTTCGGCTGGTGCGATTGCCGGAGCTGCGTCAACAGCAGCCGATGCTTCAGGAGGCGGAACGGGTTTGGTCGGTTCTGGCAGCGACACGTCGATTTTGGGCAACCATGCATCTGATTCAGGTTGCTTTGCCGCTGCAGTCAAGGTGGCTGGAAGCGTGAAATCCATCGTTTCCGCAAGCGGCGACGAAGCCAACGCTGGCGGTGGTTGCGGCGCAGATGAAACTTCCCATTGGGGTGCGCAGACTGGGACCGGTGGCGGTGGGCTGAATGGTTGAGTCGGAGCAATTTCGGTCTGAACAATTGGGTCAGGGCGCCTTAATTCCGGTATCGGCGGCGAAGGCGCAGCGATCTGCTCGAATTGATTGGTTGCTGGCTGATACTGAGGAAATTGCGCAGGTGGAAACTGCTGTGTGGGAAATTGTTGTTCAGATGGTTGCTGCGACGGGTCCGCGGATTGGGGGGCAAAGTATTGGGGATACTGTTGTGGGTAGTTGGGATAGGGATAGTTTTGGGGGGGAGGCGGATAATTGGAAGGGTGGTATTGCGGCTGAGAATAGTCAGGTTGGGGTTGATACATCGGCGGCGGTATCTCGCCGATTTGCAAGTGGGCTCCGCAATGCGGACAAGCGACGACAACCCCAGTTTGTTCGACCATCAAGCGGCCTTGGCAATTGCCACAGACCATTTCCATTGCCATGTTTTACCTTCCCAAACGACTGCAGCCATCCGTGCCCGGGCCCGGTTTTCTCCCGTCGCGTTGCATCAACATCTCGCGATCACGGGACAATTTATAAACTTGTCCAAAGCGCATCCGCCATTCTCAGGAAACCGGGATGTTGAAGCAAGTCACGGTCAGAGAAATGCGGCAAAACGGCCAAAATCGGAACCTGACAACGTTTGGCCAGCTGGTTTGGGTTGGATTGAACCGACAGGTCTGATAATGCGGGCTGAGCGGTATTCATCACGATTCCCGCGATCTTGATCCCGCGGCGTTGTGCCGCTTCGACTGTCAGCAGCGTGTGATTTAGAGTTCCCAGTCCCGTTCGTGCGATAATTAACAAGGGAAAATTCAGTGCGACTGCAAGATCCGCGTTGGACTGAGACTCCGAAAGTGGTGCCAAGAGGCCCCCCGCCCCTTCTACCAGCAGGAAATTCGCTCGAGATTGCCACCACGCAGCGCCGGAAAGCAGAAGCGCATCATCGACGCGTCTTCCTTCTTGTTCCGCGGCAACCGGTGGCGCGAGGGGGGCGGCAAAACATTGCGGGCAGATGTGTTCTCTCGAAATGGTGCCGTCTAATGCCGCATAGAGAGCCTCAACATCGGCCCAGGACGCTCGACCGGACAAATCAAAGTCACATCCACTCACCGCAGGCTTGTAGGCGCCGATGTCGGCACCCCAGGAACGCCATGTTTTGATTAATGCCGCCGTAATGTACGTCTTGCCGACCCCCGTGTCGGTACCTGTGACGAATAGCCCAAGGTTTCGGTGGGACGCATGCGGATCGAACATAAGGTCACATTTGAGACGAATTGCTGAGCACAAACCACACAGAGTTTGTTGAAGTGAATAGGTGGTCGCGGTGCACCCGCTTGTCACCTCCTCTCTCGAACATACTCTGTGAGTCTAACCCGAATCGCGCCTGGGTATCCTGCGGATTACGTTTCAAAATGGAAGACATCGCTTCTTCTCCACCGCACAGAATTCCTGATTGTAAGTGTGGCTCAAGAGCCTCCGCCGCTGAGAATACACTTTCATTCTGGCGCAACCAATTTAAACAAGATTGCGATCGGTCGGGGCATCAGAAGATAATTGCTGCCGGAAACAACCAGAATGATGTTGATCGCGACATATAAAAGGACAGTCCCACCGACGCCAGAAAGCCATTTCACGGCCGGCGACATCCCATCTGCTATTTGTTCGCCGTGTTCATCGAACTTCTTCTCTTTGGCCACGTAAGCCTTCTGTTTCACTTCGCCAATCAAAGCCAGCCGCTTCTTATTGTAATAGACGAAGTTGGAGACGACGCTGATCATGAAAAAGGCCCAGACTGAAATACAGAACAGGGAAATCACTTTGACCAGCATCCAGAGGACGACGTAGACACCCGACAGAACGGCGCTGGTGGCGCCGGTACTCGATTGTCCAGCTACGATGATGAAAAAGAATTCGGCGAAGCCCATCTGAACGGATTCATTCCAAGCTTCATGTTTGATCCCCCAGGCTTCGATGACGGGGTAAAACAAGCTGCGTCCCAGGAAAAGATCACCCGCCATGATTCCCAGGACAGGTAACAGCGTGACAAAGGCAACCATGCAACAAAACATGACCGCGCCAAAATTCTTGCCCGCCGTTTTCCACATCAAGGGAGAGATCCACATCTGACCGTTCACTGGCATCGCACGGTGAGCCATCACAATGGGAACCAGGGGAATAACGCCAGCCAGACTGATCCCGGCAATCAAGCCGTAGCGGAGTGCGTCGTTGTCGGCCATCAGAAAGTAGATGGGAACGGTGATGATGCCAAACGGAGCTGCCGCCGCCACGCACCACAAAACCCAGCTGAATCCCAATGCCATCGACGAGAAGGAATCGAACGGCGTTCTGTCGAGCACCGTTTTCTTTTCCAAGGCGAACTGGATGGTCTTGACCGAGACGCTGAAAAACCAGCCAAACATGCCCGCAGTCAATAGCCAGGCCAGAATCCGGAAAAACCAGAATGACGGTTTATGGTCATTCAGCACGAAGAAGATGCCACCGACGCCCATGACCCAGGTAATCGCACTCAGGATCATCATTGTGATCCAGGAATTAATCACCAACCCGAAGTTCTCTTTGACAAACTTCGCGCCATCTTTCCAAACAGCGGGATAGAAGTCGGCTGGATCTGGCCCCTTCATGCGCGCTTTACGGGCTGCTTTTCCCAGACCACCGGTCTGGAGATCGATTCCGCAAGCAGCGCACTCGACGTCATCTTCATCGACTTCTTGACCGCACTTTGGACAGACTTTGGCATGTCGGTCCTCGGCCCGGTTGAGATCCAGCTTACCGAAGAAATCCTCGTCGTCATCGTCGGCCGCTTTTTTCTTCGCAGCGGGCTTCTCCGCAGGCTTCTTGGCTTCCGGCTTCGCGGACTTGGCTTTGACTAAGGGCTTTTCGGGTGATTTTTCCGCTGGCTTGGCGGGGCGAGCCGGCTTTGACGCCGATTCTTCATCGCCAGCCGGAACAGGAATGCGCGCTTCACATTCTGGACACTTGACCGCCTTCCCACGGGCAGCGTCTGGAGCGTTCACGACTTTCTCGCACTGTGGGCACCGCACGCGTACCGGCATTGTGGCCACTCTCCCTGTTTCAATGACTTGTTGTTGAGCTCTGATTGAGCATCGGAATTTGCGTTAACGAGATCCAAATCCAATCGCGATCGAGAATTGGCCGCGATTGAACCTGCACCAGTTCAGAATAATACCACTCACGGTTAAGAATGAGACGCTTGATCGCGGGGATCAGTATTGAAAAAGAATCATTCGGGGCCGCGAACAGTACAATACTTAATTTAGCAAGGTTCTGATGGCAATTCATCCGACTGACCCGGTTGAGTGAGCCAGAAAACTGCTGTTACGGGAAATTCTGTACGATTCCACCAAAAACTCCGCATGCCGCTTCTGAAATGAATTGGGGCCAAATGATACCTGAAGTCGCATGGGGCTGATTCCTTCCGAGTTCAAGCTGGATGATTCATGGATGCGGCGCTGAAACTTCCAGGACAACAGTGCCACCCGACATAAACCGTCGGGCGAAGTGGCGGCGCTTCGGGCTGGCATCCCGAGACTCAGGCTCCTAAAATCACTCGTTCGGAACTCAGGCGGACGATTAGAGCGGTTTAACTTTGAGTGTGCCGGTTAAACAGGCAAATCTCCAGAGATTACCAGTAAAACCACAGGCAAATGCAAGATTAGCGCGGAATAATACTGGTGATCCCGCGACGGGCCTTGGCAATTTCCGAAATGCCAAGGCGATTTGAGCAAAGGAATTCCGTCTCGTGGCGAATGATCTACGTCGGAGCGGAAAAAATAAAGTGAGGCCGCATGTCATCGTCTCGGATAGACCTGAAGAATCCTGTGTTGGCGACCATCTTAGCCTGGCTCGTTCCAGGTTTAGGGCACGCCTATCAAGGCCGCTGGTTTAAGGCCGCGTTGTACTCTGTTTGTATCTGGAGTACGTTCGGTTGCGGTTGGGTTCTGGGCGATGGCAAAGTCGTCTACTATAATACGGATCTCAAACGGGGCCGGCGTCCGATCGGCTATGCAGCTCAGGTCCTGGTTGGGGTGGCTTCACTCCCCGCCCTGCTTCAGACGAGTCGCGCCACGCCGCGGGACATCCACCAATTCAGTCGCGATAGTATTCCCCTGGAGCGTCCGCTTTCTGGTGAATTTGAAGGCTGGTTGATCGACGCGGAATTTCCGGGTGGTCGCGGCAATTTCAAATTCCGTGGACAGATCAGCATTGAACCTTCTCCGGATGCAACGTTTGTCAAAAGCGTGACTGGGAAATTGAAAGGGACTATTTCCAAAGCCGATGAACTCGAAACGAACATTCCGGACGGATCAACAATCGAATTGACGATTGATTATCTGCGGAGTTTAGAACCCGCCATTTATCCGTCGTCCGATCGCGAGCTGCAGTGCGAGGCGAAAGGTCAATTGCTGGGGGCAAATGGCGGCGAACTCAAGGCCGGCGTCAAGGGGAAGATTCTCAACGTTCGCAGTATTTGGAATCGCTATGCGGCGCCCCTGGACGCTGAGGGCCTGGAAGAGACGCATGGGGATTTGGGAAAGTTTTTTGAGATCGGCCTGGTCTACACTTGGATCGCCGGTTTGCTGAATCTGCTGGCAATGTGGGATGCCTATGAAGGTCCCGCCTATGGATATGGCGATGAAGAACCGGCGGGACCCACCGCGGCACCTCCTGACGTCGGGGCGGGCACGGCGACTCCAGAAAGTACAACTGCTAATCATTCAACGGATATTCCGCCTCCGGTCGGCGAACCTCAGCCAACGGTGGTGCCCGGAGTGGCCAAAGTGTAGGGTTTTCTCACGCTGAAAACAGGCTGATATGGCCGCCGAAACCGGATGCCAATGGTCTGTCAGTCGTGCTCGCTCTCCCAATCTCTGTTGAGTTTGGCGGCAATTCAAACTACTTCAATGACGAGATAAGCATGTTGTTGCCGATTTTCGCCGCTGGTCTGAACGTGACGTGGCTGTTGCTTCCGCTGATCATTACGGTCAGCCTGGTCTACAATGCAACGCGCTACGAACTGCCGGAAAAGATCTTGCGCCGCTCCCTGAGAATGGGAGTTTACATATTCGCCTTCATGGGCGGATCGATGGTGATCCTATATCTGTTTTCCTGAGACGCTGACAACGAACTTGGCGAGCGGTGGGTATAAACCCACTAGTTCGTCGGCATCCACTGGTGTCTCGGGATTACTCGTCGCCGGTTTCCAGCACTGCCAGGAAAGCCTTCTGCGGGATTTCGACTTCGCCGAATTGCTTCATCCGCTTCTTGCCTTCTTTTTGCTTGGCCCACAGCTTCTTTTTCCGAGAGATATCGCCGCCGTAGCATTTCGCCGTCACGTTTTTCTTCACGGCCGAGATCGTCTCACGGGCGATGACTCGGGTTCCGATCGCAGCTTGCAGTGCAATTTCAAACAAGTGCTTCGAGATTTCATTCTTGAGTCGTTTGCACAGATTGCGGCCGCGACGTTCGGCTTGCGAACGGTGGATAATCGACGACAACGCGTCGACGCGAACTCCCTTGACCAGGATATCCATTTTGACGAGATCCGCGGCTTTGAAACCGATGATCTCATAGTCCATCGTCCCGTAACCGCGCGTGACACTCTTCAGTTTATCATGTAAATCATACACAACTTCCGACAAGGGCAATTCGTAGGTCAGCTGCGCCCGCGTCGTACCGAGGTATTCCGTGGCCTTGTAGGTGCCGCGGCGATCCTCGCTGAGCTGCATGATGGGGCCGATGGAATCGGTCGGCAGAATGAATGTGACGAGCGCAATCGGTTCGCGAAACTCTTCGATCGTCCCGTCGGTCGGAACTTCTTGCGGATTGTCGATGCGCCTGGTTTCACCCGTCTTTAACAGGATTTCGTATGTGACGTTGGGGGCCGTCTGGATCAGATCAATGTCGGCTTCTTTTTCCAAACGCTGCTGGATGATCTCCATGTGGAGCATCCCCAGAAAACCGCAGCGAAAACCGAAGCCCAATGCGTCGCTTGTTTCGGGGGCGAAACAAAAGCTGGCATCGTTCAAAGCCATTTTCGACAATTCGTCGCGCAGCTTCTCGAAGTCGGTCGCGTCCGTCGGATACATCCCGCAGAACACCATCCGTTGAGGTATCTCATACCCAGGCAGCGGTTCTTTCGCGGGATTATGAAATTCCGTCACGGTGTCGCCGACACGAACCGCGTTGATGTTCTTGATGCCGGCGCAGATGTAACCGACTTCGCCTGGTCCGAGTTCCGAGCAGGCGACCATGTTTGGCCGGAACTGGCCGACTTCGAGAATGTCGAAGTTGCCGCCCCCTTCCATGAACTTGATCTTCTGGCCCGCTCGCAGCGTCCCCTCCCGCACGCGCACATAAACCAGCACGCCACGGAAGTTGTCGTATTTGCTGTCGAAAATCAGGGCTTTGAGCGGCGCCTGGGGATCCCCAACCGGCGCCGGGATCCGTTCCACGATCGCATCGAGCACCGATTCAATGTTGATTCCCGCTTTGCCGCTGACGCGCAGTGAATCAGAGGCATCGAGACCGATGACCGATTCAATTTCTTCTAGTACTTCTTCGACGCGCGTTACCGGTAAATCAATCTTGTTGACGACGATGATGATCGTCAGATTGGCTTCGATCGCCTTGTAAGCATTGGCGACTGTTTGAGCCTGGACACCTTGAAATGCGTCAACAAGCAGTAACGCCCCCTCACAAGCGGCCAGACTGCGCGAAACCTCATAATGAAAATCGACGTGACCTGGTGTGTCGATCAGATTGAGTTCATAAGTCTCACCCTTGTATTTGTGATAGATGGCGACCGTGCGCGCCTTGACTGTGATGCCGCGTTCTCGTTCGACGTCCAGATCGTCCAGAATTTGATCGCGAAATTCTCGCTGTGTGATGGCGCCGGTTTTCAACAGCAACTGATCGGCTAACGTGCTTTTGCCATGATCGATGTGAGCAACGATCGAGAAATTCCGGATATGTTGAGAGTCCATTGGAAGTCGCTATCGGGTGGTTTTCAGGCAGATTCGTCTGTTACTTGAATTTCAATTTCGCGCAGCCCGCCGCACCAATAAAGCCGGCGTCATTATGCAGACTGGCGTATTTGAGAATGGTCTTGGCGTAGGGAATCGGGAATGCGCGTTTCTTCACTTCGTCTTTGATTTCCTGCAGGAACCGCCGTCCCAATTCAGTTGTCTCGGCGCCGAACGTCATTGCGCCGCCGAAGACCACCATGTCTGGGTCGATAGTGTGCATCAATGTCACCGTTCCCACACCCATGTAACGCGCGGTTTCCATGATCAGGTCGTCGGCCAGCTGATCGCCCCGTTCCGCCGCTGTGGCAATCAGCAATGGAGTCAGTTCCTGTCCTTCGCTTATCCAGGCAGACAAGACGCTGGCTCGGCCGGCGTCAATTGCCTCCTGACAGCGTTTTACCAGTGCTTTGGCCCCGCAGTAGGCTTCCAGGGTCCCGTATTGCCCCGTGCCGCACAATCGGCCGCTGTCCATCTGCACGATAATATGCCCGCATTCGGCGCCGTGGGAATGCCGGCCTTCAATGATCAAGTCGCCGATGATAATGCCGCACCCGATTCCGGTGCCTAATGTCCAAAAGACCAGGCTTTCTGCTTCTTTTGCGGCACCCGCCCAAAATTCGCCATAGGCTGCGGCGTTCGCGTCGTTCTGCAAGACAGTTTGAATGCCGATCGCGTCTTCCGTCCGCTGCCGGACCGGAAAATAGTTCCAGCCTGGAAGGTTCGGCGGCATCAGCAACATTCCATTGGGAATGTCCATTGTTCCGGGAGTCGCCAGACCGACCCCGCGGATCTCATCCTTCTTGAGACCAGAATCTTGCAACGCCAGCTCGAACACGCGTTTGATACTGGCAATTCCCTGATCAGGGCCCTTGACGGCGTCGGTCGGAACACTCGCCTTACCTAGCGGGTTTCCGACACAATCCACTATGCCGGCTTTGATGTTGGTACCGCCGACATCAATTCCGGCATAAAAGGGAGGCTTCCCCGCCATGGTCGACCCTTTGCTTCCGTTTAACCCAATGCCCCAAATGTCGACACAAGCCTGATCTGCGCGGGACAAGCAGTGACGCCGAATTCGCCCAACTTCGAACTATTCGCTCGTGAATGACAACCCGAATCACAAATCAATAATTCAAATTATTCACGTCCGCAGTATATTCGGATGTGGCCCAATGATTCAATCTGAGTTCGACGCCAGCCCAAAACAAAACCGCCACGTCCCGGAATCGATCCCAGACGTGACGGTTGTCGTCTCATCAATATTAATCAGCCCCACAGATGACTGCCGCCATTTCAGTCAATCACCCAGTTCCCAGACTCGACTGGGGACCAATAATCACTTTGGGTCATTCGAAAGCCGCACTTCCGGAGTCGTCGAAATGCACCGCTTCCAGCGAACGCATTCGGATCGCGAGTCCAGAATCCCAATCGACGCAGCCACAGTCGGGCTCGGGACTACTGGCCTGTGACCAGGACCATTCCTGTGCTCGAGCCCAATTAATGTGCGGCTCCGCCACCTGCGGTCGGAACCACCCACACCTTGACTTCGGTTTCCACTTCGGCGTGCAAATGCAACTTAACCGTATACATGCCGGTCTCTTTCAAAGGACCGTCCAGACGAACATTCTCGGGTTCGATCATGAAGCTGGCAGCCTTCAGCGCCTTGCTGATGTCTGGAGCGGTGATCGAGCCATAGAGATGGCCTTCTGGATTGGCATTGGCTTCCAGCGTGACGCTGTATTTGCTGACGTTGTCGGCCAGCTTCTTGATTGCCTTCAGCTTCTCGCGAGAAATGTCTTCCAAGTTCTTGCGATGCTGTTCGACGCGCTTCTTGTTTTGTTCCGTCGCGACAGTTGCCAACCCGTGGGGCAACAGGTAGTTCCGGGCGTATCCCGGTTTGACGCTGACGATATCGCCTTGCTTGCCGAGCGGTGCGACGTCTTCGGCCAACAACAATTCAAGAGCACGGCGGCGTTGCGGGGCTACGGAATTTGCCATCTGATTGATTCCTCACTGACCAAATACTGTATACGGTAAGTCGGGTGAAACCCAACATCTTGATGCATTAAAAGGCACGTCTTAAAACGGCACGTCGTCCTGCGGGAAATCTTCAACCGGCGGGCTGCTCTCGCGGCCGCCGCCAAAACCACCCCCGCCACGACTGGGCGGCCCACCAAAATCATCGTCATTTGCAGGCCGGCGAGCTGGCCCACCGCCGCTGCTTCCGCCTCTGGCAGCGCCACCGCCGCCTGTGCCACCAGCCGGGCCACCTTCGCGAGAGCCAAGGAATTGCATTTCTTCGCAGACCACGCCCAGCTTGCTTCGCTTCTGGCCTGATTCCTTGTCGTCCCAACTATCCAGCTTCAGACGCCCTTCGATGAGCACTTGCTTGCCTTTGGCGAGATATTCACCCGCCAACTCGGCGGTACGTCCCCAAAGTGTGACATCGACGAAAGTCACTTCTTCTTTGCGAGTATTCGTCGTTTTATCGGTCCAAGTCGAATTGATCGCCAAGCTGATTTCCGTGACCGCTGTCCCTTTTGGCGTATATCGGACTTGAGGGTCTCGGGTCAAATTCCCAACCAGAATGACTTTGTTAAAATTTGCCATGGCTTTGCTCCCAGGACACGCTATTTCTCACTATTGTTAAAGTCACATTCGGGACGCTAATTACGTATTACCGATGTGCCAACCACTCCCGCGAGAGAAAAAGTCCTTCGATCAAGTGGCAGTCAGTAAGGCTCCTGCTCGCTGACTGTACGTGTATCAAGCTGCCTGCTGAAAAACCAAGGCTTTTCTGTTTCGATTCAATTCGTGCAGAATTTGCCTGATAGTATCTATGGGGTTGATATTAGTCACGATCGCGATCGCGGTCACGATCGCGGCC
>JAQGHT010000879.1 GCA_028291565.1 Planctomycetaceae bacterium
CAGCGAGATGAAACCAACCAGGCTTGCCACCGTCAGTGACTGCCCGGTCACCACTAGAGCGATTACACCCCCAATGAATGCTGTTGGAAGTGCGTTCAGAATCTGCAAGACAATACGCACGGATGGATATAGAATCATCAACACCACAAACATGCCGACAACCGAGAGTCCCGCCAGCACCAGAATCAGCGTTGTCGCACGCTGCTGACTCTCAAACTGTCCGCCATATTCAATAAAGTATCCTTCTGGAAACGTGATCTGATCTTGTATCCGCTGCTGGATCTCGGCGACCGCGCTTGCCAGATCGCGATCTTGGGTATTGCAGCGGATCACAATCCGGCGGCGGGCGTTGTCTCGGTTAATCGAGTTTGGCCCGGTACCTTCACCGATGTCAGCAATTTCACGTAGTTCGATTTGACCACGATTGTTCGGCAGATCAATTCTCAATCGGCCCAGGTTCGCGTAGTCGGTCCGATAGTTCTCTTCCAAGCGTATCAGCAAGTCGAACCGTCTCTGCCCCTCCAGCACTTGAGACACCACTTCGCCCTGCAATGCGGTCTGTAAAATGCGAGCGACATAAGCCCGAGTCAGTCCATGGAATGCCAGGTCATCAGACCGCAATCCAATGTGCAATTCTTCCGTCTGGCGAATCGATTCGACCACCGGGGGCGTCAGGCCAGGAATGTTTTGAATCGTAGTTTTCACACGCTCCGAAAGTTGCTGCAGCGTATCCAGATCGTCACCATGAATCTTGATGGCAATTTGTGCATACACCCCAGAAACCATGTGGCTGATCAGGTGCGACAAGGGTTGCTCGACTTCAATATCCACTCCCGGTACTTCTTCGCGCAGTTCCTTCAGAAGCTGCTTGATAACATCCTCACGATGCCGGCCGCTCTCGGGGTTCATACTGAGGATATATTCGCCTGCATTGACTGGAGCTGCGTGCTCGTCCATTTCAGCACGGCCGGTTCGACGAACAAAATGAATGATTTCGCCGCTCGGATTTTGGACCGATTTCTGCATTTTTCGAAATTTGGCGTCAATCGTTCCCGACACTTGATTGGAAGCCTGAAGTGACGATCCAGCGGGAAGAGTCACGTTGACCAGAATGCTTCCCTCGTCGAACTGAGGCAGGAAATTGCGACCAAGATGTGCCATCTCCCATGCTGCATATCCGACGAGTGACCACGTTATCACAAGGAGCCATCCGGGCCGCGCCATACTGAGCCGGATCAGATAACTGGCCGCCCATTTCAAGAGTTGCAGCAAGCGGCTGTCATGTTCCGCGTGAGTCGCCTTGGACTGCGGCAGCAAATAGTATGACAGCACCGGTGTCACCGTCAGTGACACAACAAGCGACGCCAAAATCGAAACGATATAGGCCACTCCCAACGGCGCGAACAAGCGCCCTTCCACGCCGGACAGCGCGAACAAAGGCAGGAAGACCAGGATCACCACAGCCGTACCGAACACAATCGCGCTACGAATTTCCTTGCTTGCTTCATAAACGACGTGCAACGCAGATTTTGGCGTCGCCAAGGCGTTGTTTTCCTTCAGACGGCGGAAGATGTTTTCAACATCAACGATGGCATCGTCGACCAGTTCGCCCATCGCAACGGCAATGCCGCCGAGTGTCATAACATTAATTGAGAGATGCGTTCCGGTTAAGTATCCAAGAATTCGAAATACCAAGGTTGTAATTACGAGTGACAGCGGAATCGCGGTCAGCGTGATAAACGTCGTGCGGAAGTTGAGCAGAAACAGAAACAGGATGATCAGCACGAGCACGGCACCAATCACCAATGCTTCGCCAACATTAAAAATGCCTCGATCGATGAAATTCTTGAGCCGAAACAGTTCCGAGTTGATCACGATGTCGGCAGGAAGCGACGCTTCCACCTCACGAAGCGCAGCATCCAGCTTGTCGGTCAGCGACCGTGTATCAATGTGCGGTTGCTTCACCAGCGTGAAGACGACGCCCGGTCGACCGTTGACACTTCCGTCACCACGCTTGGACTGGGGGCCTTCGACAATTTGGGCGACCTGGCTGAGCAGAATCGAGCGATCCGAATTCACTTTGACGGGGACTTTGCGAAGGTCTTCCAGCACAACACGTGAATCAGGACCAAGACGCCCCAAAACTCGGATTGGGCGCTCGGTCTCACCTTTGACTGCAAATCCTCCACTGGTGTTGATATTACTTTCTTTGAGGGCCTGTTCAACCTGTTGCAGAGTGACGTCATATTCCAGCAACGCTGCCGGGTCGATGAGCACTTGATACTGTTTCCGAAAGCCCCCCTGCAGGAAGACTTCCGCAACGCCAGTCACTTTCAACAGCCGAGGTCGAATGATCCAGTCACCGATTGTCCGCAAACTCATTTGTTGAACTTCAGCTGTGGGAAACCCAACATCGTGGGATTGCCCTTCGATCACGAGCGTGGCGCGAAGATCATTTGAGGCAACTGAAGCATCGCTTTGATCCGCTGTCAACCATTTGATTCCGTCCAACGTTACGGACTTCCATTCTTCTGGATGACGGCGATCGGTCGGACGCCAAATGGCAACCGAAGAGTTTTTCCATGTCGGGTTGTATTCCGCCAGGAGTCCGGTTTTGCCAATCGGGAAGAGTTCGCCGCCTTGTGGACCGGGCTGACGATAGATCCCTGCAATGACAATCTGCCCCATAATCGACGCCGGTGGCGTCATCTGTGGACGGATCCCTTCAGGCAAAATGCCCGCCAGAGTCGCGAGACGTTCTTGCACTGTTTGCCGTGCCGCCCTGATCTCCGTCGTCCAATCGAATTCAATATAGATGACATTCAAGCCTGATGTCGTCTGACTGCGAACGGCCTGCACGCCGCTCGCTCCAAGCAGAGCAATTTCGATCGGCTGAGTGATCAGCGTTTCAACTTCTTCAGTCGCCAGCCCGGGGCATTCGGTAATAATAATGACCCGAGGCCGGTCTAAATCAGGGAACACGTCAATTGGCATGGTCGTGGCGAGGTACGAGCCGTAGACCATCAAGGCCAGGCTTATCACCACCACGAGCATTCGATAGCGAAGTGCAAAGTGGATTACGAAGTTTAACATTTGAGATTTTCGATTGATGATTGATGATTTGGGGAAGCGGATTGATTTGTTTACTGGCTATCAATCGAACTTCCGCATCACACGTTAGTGTTTCTCGCTGGCTGACTTGCGCGATGCCACCATGATTGCCGTCAGCTCGTTCGATTCATTGAGCAGCGGTTCGACCAGGTTGGCCTTTAACAACTCGCCTTCGACAATCAGTTCCATCCAGAAACCACTCTCGTCACATTCTTCGATGACAATGCCGAGTTTGGCGACGAATTCCGCTTTTGAGCGTCCCCGGCAGGCCGCTCGATAATTTGCCCCAACAGAGGTCGCGGAGCGTACCAATTGATTTGCAATCGTCCGGCCCACCGTAGATTCGGGCAAAGCTCCAAGGAGCTTCATAACACGAAGCGCAAATTGTTTTGTTCGATTCTCAAACTCTTGCGAATCCACTTTGGGACCTCCGGTTCATTGAGGATTGTAGATTGATGATTGATATATACTGACTGCGTATTATTTAAGTCTCAGCCCGATCGCCAATCCTGTGTTTCAATCTTCAATCTTCAATCGGCAATCCTCAATGCGGCGCATGCGTCGTTCCATCGGCGTGAACGTGGACATCGGCTCGCATGCCACTCGCGGCTTGGGCTTTGAGGACGCGATTCAGGGATGCTGCTCCGCTCTGCGCGAGGTACAACCCCGGAGTGACACTGCCGTCATTTGCGATGACCACGCTGAGCCGGTCTTCGTGCAGAACATGTACTGGCAGCCGATTGAAGAGGTCGCCGTTCTGGCGAAAGACAAAGGCTTCCGGCCCTTCACGAACAATTGCTGCGGCGGGCAAAACGAAGACGTCTTTCAGTTCTTCGACCGGGACATGCAGTCGGGCTCGCTGACCAGGCCGGAATCGCCAGACGACAAATGTCTGCCCCTGCTGATCGTAACTGCGGGATTGATTGATCAGAGGAATGAAGAAATCAAAAGTTCGATTCTCCGTATTGATCGAATTCGCGAGGTGTCGAATCTGAAATGTCTGGTTGAGCGTGGGCCAATATTCGTGATCATCTTCTGCAAACTCGACCTTGATCGGCCATCCGTTCTGAGCTCCCTTTTCCAGGTACGGCGCATCCTGTTTGAATGCATGGCCGGTGATGTAAAGCGAATGATGGTTCGCCAATACCGAGAGTAACTGTCCTGCCTGGACCTGAGTGCCAAGATCAACTTTCAGCTCCTGCACTTCGTAGGCCAGTGATTTCGTTCCGTTATCAATGAGTTTTTCGTTTCCAAGTTCAGCCGAGGCTGACGATTCGGGAAGTGCCGGGGGCGCGAAAACTTCAATCGAAGCCACGAAATGACCTTCAGTCACTCCTTTGATTTGATCGGTATTGAGCCCTCTCGTGAGCAAATCCTGACGATAGCCTTCAATCGCCGCCTGCTGTCGCCGCAGTTGTTGGTTGAGTTCAATCAGTTTGGATCCCGGGATCGTCCCTGTTTTGGCCAAGGCTTCAATCCGGACCTTTTCCTCACTGATTAATTGAGTTTCGCGGGTGGCTTTGAAGAGATCCGATTGGGTGCTCTGGATGTACTCGCTGATCAGTCGAAGCGTAAACAGCCGGTCTCCCGGGTGAACAGTATCACCAGGAAAAACATGCACTTGACTGACGATCCCCACTGCGGGCGAGGTGACACCCCGGTCCGATTTTCCTGGTCGATCCGTAACCGCACCCGGGATTTGAATCGTACGCCAATATGTCTGAGGTTTAGCCGCTCTTGAGACCAACCCCAAATTCTTACGAGCCTGTGCACTCAGTTTCAGCACTTTGGCTTCCTGAACGGTTTGCGGTGCATTCTCGGCCAAGTTGGGTATCGTTCCCGGACGAAGATACGTCATCCAACGATCTCTCGATATCGTCGCGACTGCAATAACTCCTGCTGTGACCAATAGGAAAATCAGCCAACAAATGAAGCGTTTGACAGAATGCGTCATGGGGTCACCTGAATCGGCGGGATGAGATTGCCAACCGAAATAGGATCGCCCTGATCGCAGAGACGCTTTCGGCTGCACTCGAAATGAAAGTCGCCCTGGTCCACGCAGCAAAAGCTCCGCGCAGGTGCGAACCGAGTGAACGACGCCGGTCTAGACGCGCAACACGTGGGGGAAATGATCAATAGACGTGCCAAGACCTGCGGCAGGAGGACCAGCGGCTCGACACTCAATGAGATGGATCAAGTTCGCAGGACTTTCCGCCCCGATATCGGCGAATAGCCACTCAGAAATGGTCGGATCCGGAACTTGAATCCGATCGAGTGGAGCGGCAAGAGTTTCGTTGCCAATATAAACGGCGTCTTGATCGTGGTCTGGCGGCGGCGAATCTGCGGGCACGGTTGTGACTGGCGTCTCATCGCCTCGGTGCTGATGGCCATGAGCGAGATGCTGATGGCCATGAGAATGTGGGTGAGCATGCTTTGCAAGCTTATCCTCTGCCGCGTGAGCGTGCAGCGGAAAATGAGCGTGCGGACGATCACTGTGATGGGCAGGTTCCGGCCGGCCGTCGTGCGCATGGCAATGCGGAACTGCCATTCCTCGAATGAGCAGCTGCACACCAGCCAAGATTAACACAGCAAGTCGCATAACTCCCTCTTACCATTGGGAATTGTACGACAACTGCGGACTTACGACAATCCCCCATTCAAGAGCATGTCAATAAGTTCATCATGCGAACACTTGATATGCCAATAAATCTTGTAACAGCCAGCACCAACTGTTCTTTGACCACAAAGTGAGACGAGGGTCCCGTTCGATGCGGCTCCAATGCCTTCTCGTAAGCTTGCATCCTCATAAGCCGCCTTGATTTACAGTCTTGACTTTCAATCGATCCAAGACGCGACTGGGTTTGGCAGCCTGTCGCTTCCACGTCTCGGCAAGTCGGTCTTCTCTGGAAACGCCTGGGCCTTGTCGAAACAAAGATGCCCAGTTGCCTTTGAGCTTCGCTATTCCCTCAATCGTCCCTTCCTTTCGACCTGTTTAGGAGTCAAGAAATCCGTGACGGCCAGATTAACGAATGTATCGAGCAAACTGGAAACCAGCTCAGATTTCAAGATGAGAATCTTCTAGAGAGAAGCCGTAAGCGACGCTGCAAGATGGCGATTGAATCTCGGGTGCCGCACGCCGAGCAATTTTTTGCGGGCTTCAGTGGGCGACCGCCATCGACTGGGACTGGGACGACAGCCAGTTCTCAAAGCGTGTCTGACCGAGGTGCGGGTGTTGGCCGGGGGTAAGGCTTTGATCGTTCACCTTGATTCCGTAATAGCCTGCCTGCACGTCTGTGGCCACATGGCGATCGTCGTGGTTTGCCTGCAAGAACCGACGGACGAGTTCGTCCATCCGGATCGGCTCCGGCCCCGCAAATTCGATCGTGCTATTCAACGGTTTCTCAACAGCCATGGCGGCCAATTCGGCAGCGACGTCATCAGCTGCGACGGGCTGCATCAGAGCCGAAGGCAATCGAACCGATTGCCCCTCCGTTGCCAATTGGGCGATGGCGCCCACGAACTCGAAGAACTGCGTAGCGCGGACGATCGTATAGGGGATCGAGGAGGATTTGACCAGGTTTTCCTGTGCCATCTTCGCGCGGAAGTACGCGCTCGCCAAAAGACGTTCCGTACCTACGACCGACAACGCCACGTGGTGCCCTATGCCGGCCGCGGCCTCTGCGGCCAAGAGATTGCGTCCCGACGTTTCGAAGAACGTGAGCACCGCTTGGTCCTCCCACGACGGCGCATTCGCGACGTCCACCACCACTTGGGCGCCAGCTAGTGCTTTCGCGAGTCCCTCGCCGGTCAGCGTGTTGACCCCCAACGAAGGAGACGCCGACACTACGTTATGGCCTCGCTGTTGAAGGATATGTACCAGCTTCGATCCAATCAGCCCGGTACCCCCGATAACTACGATCTTCATGGCAGTTCCCCTGATTTTGCGGACTCTAATGGGACTCCTGGCCGATCTCCGCAACCGACCAGCAGAATCGCTTTCAGGAATCAAGGTGATCTTGACAGCCTTGGCTCCATCCTCAATGCGTACTAGCACAATGTGAACGACAGCGCCGTCGAAAATGAAAACAACACCAGGATCATCGTTTACGTTTGCGGTGAAAGTGACATAGGCTCGCGTTTTCGTGTGAAACACGCCGGCCAAGAACCGGGCAGGATGTCGGCGTCTTCGAATGACAACGCGTGCCGACGACATCGGAATAGACTTCTGGTTCTGCAGTGAAAAGCTGCTCGACCAACGTCACGTCGCCCGTGAATTTTTGTCAGGAAAAGCAGATTACCCTCGCTATTGCAGCAGGTGCGTGCATTCGGCGTCTGGTCGGCGGCACTATTCCTTTTTTAGCTCCGGGACGGCGATCTGCTTCGCGTCTCGCGGGTGCAGCACCACCGCAATGAGGCGGGTGTTCCCCTTGGCAGCCGGGTTTTTCGACACCCTGTGCAGACACCCGGTCGGCTCGTAAAACGTCTCGCCCGCTTTGAATACCTTCGTCGGCTGATCATCGATCCCGAGTTCATATTCACCTTCCAACACGTATACGAAACCCGGTCCGGGGTGGCGATGAGGTAGGCCGGATTTCCCGGGATTCAGCGTCACCTCCACGAAGGTCACCTTGGTGTCCGTGTCGTCCAACTTCTCCTTGATGTCGCGGGCGCCGATGATCTTAACCGACTCACCGTCCTCGTGGTGCTGGGCGAATGTCATTCCACCGGCGCCGAGAGCGGCTCCGATCAATATCGCGAATATTCCGCGGTTCATGAGTATTCCCTTTTGCTTGACGGCCACTTGGTGGCGGCGTATACGCCTCGATTCAGCATCAAGGATGTTTAAGCGAAGTCCGTCACAACTCGGCAATTGGACGGTATTTTTCTACACCGCTAACGGCCCGCGGTGGCGAGGAACGACTCCGGATTCTCAGAGGACCTCTGCCACAGCTTGGTCGATGGCCGCTCGGTCGCATTTCGGCCTGTCGTCCTCAATAAAGTTGATGACTCTCGTGGGCCTATCACTAGACTGCCGCATGAACTCCACGGGCTTTGGTGTCCGCGTGGCTCGGTTTTTGCGCCGCAAGTTCCATACCCTCGCCGAGACCACATCCGGGATGCGCAATGACATCACACTGGCACGGGAAGATCTGCTAATTTGCCCGTCAGACGATACCGATGAACGCTGCACCACTACCTCGCCCTCATCATAACTCGGGACGGGGAAAGGCGATGTGGGACGGTAAGATGACATATTTCCCGGCCGCGCCAATTCACGCAATTTTCGCCAAGCCCGACTTTTGCACACCTTTCGCCCTTATATTTTGGCAGAATTCCAAATATCGCATTGAGGATTCTGATCGCTTGGCAATCAATATGGTTCCTGTCCGACCACACGGCGCGCCTTATCAACACTCCAAGTCTGGCCTGCCTGAATTGCTATTCCGAATCATAAATCAAATGCCCCGAATGAGTTTCGTTCATAGAACGTGCGACCTTCACTGAAAGCTCTTCAACACTCTGAAACCCCGCCTTGAGCATCTCCAGCGAAATCTTGGGCAGCTCCTTTAATCGGAGCGCTCGGTCGAATTCAATGGAACAGCGATCGGCAATCGCAGTCCAGACATCCAACCGTTGTGGAACGATGAGACCGCACTATTACGCCCCCCGAAACGAACCGCACCATACTCAGCATTACGTGCATGAAGTTCACTGTCGCAATCCACAAAATCGTGGCTTCCTTGTCAATAGAATAGGTTCGTCGCGGTCGGCTCCCAATCAACTGGACGGTGTCCAAGTGACAGTGTAACCTAATACTTGGCTCACGACCAAAACCTAACGTCTCGAATTGAACTCGAAACTTTTCGCGAGATTTTCTGAAATTCACGACAACTTCAGACAATTTGCTGTTAGGTTGTGGAGATTTAGAGAGAACTATGGACAGATCTTCGGAGCCTGAGACACGTGCGACCCTGTTGGGCCGGCTCAGGATCGCCCCCAATGATCCGGCCGCCTGGGCGGAGTTCGTCGAGTGGTACGGACGCAAGATCCATGCCTGGTGCCGGGCATGGGGACTGCAAGAGCCCGACGCGCAGGATGTGACCCAGGATGTGTTCCTGAATCTGTCAATGCGGATGCAGGAGTTTTGTTATGACCCCCAACGCAGCTTCCGTGCGTGGCTTAAAACAATCACTCACCACGCCTGGTACGACTATCTGCAAAAGCAAAAAAGGGCGGGTCAGGCAACGGGGAGCGAATTGACCGTGGAACGCCTGGGGGCGATCGAGGCCCGCGAAGATTTGACCCGCTGGCTGGACGAGGCAGCGGACGCGGAACTGCTTAAAGAAGCGGCAGTCCGCGTACGCTTGAGGGTCTCCCCTCAAACGTGGGAAGCCTTTCAGATGCTGGCATTTGAGCAGCGTTCGGGTGCCGAGGTGGGGCAAGCATTGGGGATGAAAGTGGCCACCGTATTCGTTGCCCGCAGCAAGGTGCAACGCATGCTGCGGGAAGAAATCGAACGGCTCGATTCGAGATGAAATCAGATCAAACTTCATGAAACTCTGCCCTTCGATCGACAGTCTCCAGCAATTGCTACAAGAAAAGTTGGTCCACCCGACTTTGGAAGATGTGCTGCTGCACGTCGAGGAATGTGCCCGCTGTCAGCAGGCTCTGCATGACCTGAGTCTGGGTGAGTCCACGCTGGAGCGACAGGCTCTGCAAGCCGCGGTCTCGGATTCGACGCTCCGAAAAACATCCGTGACCACCGAAGACTGGTTCGAGAAGCTCAAGCAAAGCTTGCCGCCTCGGCAGAATCCCCCACCTGTGATCGAAGGCTACGAGATCCTGGAGGAAATCGGTCGCGGTGCGACGGGGGTTGTCTATCGCGCGCGACACCTCGAGCTGAACCGCCTGGTCGCCGTCAAGATGATCCTGGCAGGCCCGGGTTTGTCTTTAGACAGCCGCCAGCGCTTTCGGCGGGAAGCTCACGCTATTGCCCGATTGCAGCATCAGAACATCGTTCAAGTGCATGATATTGGCGAGCAATCCGGCTGTCCTTACCTGGCCCTGGAACTCGTCACGGGTGGAAACCTATCCCAATGGTCGGGAGGCGCACCGCGCACCTCCAAAGAAGCGGCGCAAATCTGCGCGACACTCGCGACAGCCGTCGCTTATGCGCACAGTCAGGGGGTCGTACACCGTGATCTGAAGCCGGCGAATATCCTGATGGCGATCCATCGGCAACCTTCGGACACGACAGGCACGACCACCTCTCTCGACGGCGCAGTTCTGAAACTTACCGACTTTGGACTCGCCAAGCAGGTGCCAGTTCCGGGAGAAGTCGTCGACATGATGACTCAAACGGGAGCCATTCTGGGAACTCCCGCCTATATGGCTCCCGAACAAGCTCGCGGCCACGGTCCGGAGATTGGACCAGCGGCAGACATCTATTCACTGGGAGTGATTCTCTATGAATTACTCACAGGCCGCCCGCCCTTTCAAGGCGCTACGCCGGTTGACACTCTGTTTCTCGCCGCTCATCAAGATCCGGTGCCGCCGACCCGGTTGGCGGCCCATATTCCGCGCGATCTGCAAACGATCTGCCTGAAATGTTTGGAGAAAGATCCCCAGAAGCGGTATCCGACCGCCGCCACACTCGCGGAAGACCTGCAACGATTTCTCCGAAACGAACCGATTCATGCGCGGCCAATTGGAATGATTGAGCAGGCGGTCCGCTGGATCCGGCGGCGTCCCGCCCAGTCCGCCCTGTTGGTCAGTAGCTTCTTGCTCATCGTAGGCGTGATCGCCGGTGGAGCGTGGCTGCGAACCGAACAATTAGCGAAAGTGAAAACAGTTGAAGCCGATTTGCGAGTGGCGCTTGACTCGCAGAAGCGTTCCGCCTGGACGGAAGCGAAAATGGCCGTCGATCACGCCAAGTCCAGCCTGGGAAAGGGAGGTCCTGCTGATTTGCGGCAGCGTGTCGACCTCATTGATCGCGAGTTGGCGCTGGTCATCCGCTTGGATTTCATTCGACTCAATCGAGCGATCCGTGTTGAAGGAGTGAATAACTTTGACCAAGCCGCGCAGGCCTATGAAACCGCATTCTTTGAATTCGGAATGGGCAGTGTCGAGGAAGATCCCGCAATCGTTGCCGCGCGTCTGAAAGAGTCTCGAGTTACCGCACCACTCATCGCGGCCATTGATGACTGGTCTCTGTGCGTGAATACCGAAGCTCGAAAACACTGGTTGCTGAACGTCGCCCGCCTGGCGGACCAGGACGCAACCGGCTGGCATGGACGCGATCCCCGCATCTGGAATGATAAAGAGGCACTCGAGAAGTTCGTGAAGTCAACCCCGATTGCAGGCCAATCCACGGCACTTCTCGTCGTGTCCGGCCATCGTTTGCAAGAGGCAGGCGGAGATGGGATCTCGTTTCTGAAACAGGTGCAGCAAGCCAATCCGGATGATTTCTGGGCGAATCTGACACTCGGTGATGCATTGTCCAAGGCGAACAGTCATGCCGAGGCGGTTCGTTATTTCCAGGCGGCGATTGCCATTCGACCGCAGGCTGGCGTCGTCTATAACAATTTAGGAATCGCACTCGCGGCGAAGGGGCGGTTGGAAGAGGCGCTCTTTCAATTCCACCAGGCAACACGTCTTTCATCGTCCACCGAGTATCGACACAACGTTGGGTTGACATTGATGAAGATGGGGCGAACTGCGGAAGCCGTGCAGGTTTTCCAGGAGACGCTGAAGCTTAACCCTCAGCAGTACATCAGCCATGCTGCGCTGGCCCGTGCACTCATCCTTTTGAACCGGCGAGCCGAGGCGGCCGATGAATTTCAAAAAGCGATTTCCCTTTCCCCGACATTCTGGGTTGCCCACGAGGATCTCAAAAATTGCCTGCTGCATCTAGGACGCCCAGAAGATGCCCGCGTCGCCTGGCAAAAAATGCTGGCACTTAATCCGCCTGCCCACGAACAGTGGGATGGATATGCGGAACTCTGCCTGTTCCTGGGGCACGAAACTGGCTATCGTCAGGCACGAACACGGCTGTTGAGTCGATTTTATGGGAGTACCGATCCGTTCATCGCTGAAAGAACGGGGCGGGCGGGCCTGTTGTTACCATCGGCCGGCAACGAACAGCAGCAGGCCGCGACGCTGATCGGCCGCGCGGTCGCCGCCGATCGGTCAGTCGTCAAATGGGGATATCCCTATTTTCTCTTTTCCAAAGGTTTGTCCCAGTACCGTGAAGGCCGACTGACCGAGGCCCTCGCACTTATCGAGGGCGAGCCGTCGGCCGTCCTGGGACCGGCACCCGGACTAGTCAAGGCCATGATTCTGAAGGGCTTGGGTCGCGACGCTGACGCGATTAAAACGCTCGGTTCGGCTGTCATTGTCTTTGACTGGAGCGCGTCGCAGGCCGTAACCCGGGAGGCCTGGATTTACCACATCTTGCGTCGCGAAGCAGAGACTCTAATACTCACCAATCTACCGGCCTTTCTTGATGGAAAGTACCAACCACGAGACAACGATGAGCGACTCGCCCTGCTCGGAATCTGCCGATTCAAGGACCGCCCAAGTCAAACGGCCAGGCTTTATCAGGAGGTATTCCTGGCGAATCCGGAAATGGCAAACAATCTCGTCGTCGGACTCCGCTTTCCGGCCGCATGTGTTGCTGCCCGGGCCGGTTGCGGCCGTGGTGCCGATACTCCATTGCCAACCGAATCGGAACGAGCACGTTGGCGTCGCCTGGCCTGTGAATGGCTCCGCGCGGATCTCGACTTGCTGACTCGGATCGTGGACGGAAAAACCGTCGCAGGTCGCAAATATGTCGCCGACATCTTGACGGATTGGAAAGCGAACGCCGAATTGGCAGACGTGCGCGAGCCACACGCACTCGATAAGCTTGCCACGATCGAACGTGAGGAGTGGCGCGCGTTGTGGAGCAGTGTTGATAGCTTGTCGAAACGAACAAATATGTAGCACCGTCACCGAGATTATTGGAAAGCGTGAGTTTTTCTGACAGGCGCTGTTAGGTTTCTGTTTGAGAGCAGTAATTTATGAGGTGGCATCTAAAATGATTCTTGTGATGAGGGACTGCCGCTGTTCGCACTGCATCCAACCGGATACGCAAAAGATATTGTCACCTTTGTGGAATTTGGGAAAATAGATCGTTAGATCTGGAAAATGGAGCCAGGCGTGCTTCAAGTTCCTGCAGGGCCGTCATTTCACTCCAGAGAAAGGAGATCCTCATGTCAACTGAAACCAGTCGGCCGAAGCTCAGCGAAAAGGGGCTGCTCACTCCTGACAATTGCGTGGTCGCGATCATCGACCTGCAGCCTCAAATGTTGTTCGGAGTCTCCAACTTCGACCGTCAATCGATCATCAACAATAACGTCGCACTGTCGAAGGCTGCCAGGGTTTTCAACGTGCCCGTGGTCCTGAGCACGGTCGAAACTCAAAGCTTTAGCGGGAACATGTGGCCGCAAGTGCAGGCAATTTTTCCGGAAGTGGTGCCGATTGAACGCAGCTCTATGAACTCCTGGGACGACAAGAATTTCGTCGCCGCCATCCAGAAAACTGGGCGGAAGAAAATCGTGCTTACCGGGCTGTGGACGGAGACATGCGTCGCGCTTCCCACGGTGCAGGCCATCCATGACGGCTATGAAGTTTATGTGGTCGAAGACTGCTGTGGAGACGTGAGTCAGCTGGCGCACGACAACGCAATGAAACGCGTGATTCAAGCCGGTGCCAAGCCGGTTACCGCACTCTCTGTGATGCTCGAATGGCAGCGCGACTGGGCGCATCGCGAAACGTACGACTCCGTCATGGACATCGTAAAGACGCACTGCGGCGCGTACGGCGTCGGGGTGGAGTATGCCTACACGATGGTCCATGGTGCCCCGGCAACAAAATTCCCCGAGTACCAAGTCCCCACCTCCGTGGGCCACAAATAGTCGCATTGGCGAAGGGGCGACAATGATCCAGCCCGACTCGGTCACGATTGTCATTACCCGTACCGTCCGAGAAGGATGTGAACAAGCGTTTGAGTTCGCGGTGAAACAGTGGATACCCCGATTGCTCGCTTTTCCTGGGCATCTGGGTGCCCACATGCTTCGCCCGTTGATCGACAATCGCGAATATGGGGCGGTTCTCAAATTCCGTTCGCAATTGGAATGGCAGGCGTTCCAACAATCGGCGGAATACCTGCAATTCCTGGCTGAGATCCGCCCATATCTCGACGCGGAGCCGCAAGTCGAAACGATCTGTGGGCTCGAGAGTTGGTTCACGCCGCCGGGCGCACGCGTCATGAGAGTTCCACCGCAGTGGAAGATGGCGCTCGTGACCTGGATTGGGGTCTGTTTCACGGTCTACGTGGTGACGCTGCTATTCACGCCAGTCACCGGCCAGTGGCCCTGGTTTCTGAACTTCATCACGGTCAACGCGGGTATTGTTGCCGGGCTGACATGGTGTGTGATGCCGATTCTGAACCGTTTATTCAGCGTATGGCTTTTGCCGCGGCGGGCAAGCTAAGCCTTGCTTTCGAAAGCCAAAAGCACATTCAACAACGAGCTGGAATGCGACATGAACAATATAGAACTCATCATCCACAACGGCAAGATTACCACGCTTGATCCGCGGAAACCGGAAGCCTCGGCCATCGCAATCAGTGGCGGACGATTCGTCGCGGTTGGCGATGAAGCCGAAGTGCTGAAGCTGCGAAGCCCGAGTAGCCAGGTGATCAATTTGGGTGGCCGCAGACTCATTCCCGGCCTGAATGATTCA
>JAQGHT010000886.1 GCA_028291565.1 Planctomycetaceae bacterium
AAACGGTCCTGAGATGCCGAAAGGCGTTGAGCACATGCCCCCCCGCGACGCCCATTTAATTTCGCCTGACGTAAACGGTCCTGAGATGCCGAAAGGCGTTGAGCACTTCATCGCCGAACGTGAGCCGATGAATCGAAGCACCACGAGTGCGTTTTGAAAAAAGTCTGCCAATCTAACATCAGACGCAGTTTCGGGTTCAGTCGGATCACTTCGACTTCCATCTCCAGAATGTGTGATTTTCTTCGTTTTCCTACTTGTAACTATAAATAGAAGGTTGTAGAATGGATGCAGGCTTGTGAGATTCAGAGATCGGTACTGACGACCCGTCCTATCTGAAGGCCATGCCGCGAAGGATTTTGTCTGGTGAATTTGTGAGAATTCGGGGCGGTGATTGTCGTTCGCCCGTCGGGTGCCACCGCACTATTTCATTTTGAGTTGATCGAAGTCAAAACTCTGTGATGCACAGCGAATTTCATTGCCATCCGGTGTGTCACACCGGTTCCCGAATTCGAAAGATTTTGATAGCAAAGCCCAGGGTTCGCCACGTACCTGCGGCGTACCCTGGGTGCTTGATGACCGAGATCCTGGACCTTGAAAGGGTCCACAACGGTTGCCGGATTGTGGAACCCTTTCAGGGTACTTAACCGTAAAAATCACCTACCCAGGGTACGCCGTGAGTACACGTCGAACCCTGGGCTTTGTTGTGAAACCCCGTTGGGGTAACGAACAAAACTGCGCATTTTCAAAAGCGACAGCCTTAGGACCGGCGAATCAATAAGTGTCTGAACTCTCATAACCCCAGAGGGGCGGAATTTGATGAGAACTGCCGCGAATCAATAAGAAGGTGTCGCCCCTCCGGGGCTGATAAATACTGGCCACTTGTCACGACAGTAATCACTTCGCCGATCCTGACCTTCCGATCAACCTCTCGTGATCAACAATTACCATGCAAGACATTCAAAGTTTGACGATCCGTCCGGAAGAGGGCGGGGAGGAAATCGAGCTATCTCAAACCGGGTTGCAGGTTGATGTCGGATTGCGCCCCGGTTGGGGCTTCAAATCGATCGTGGGGCCAATCCCAGGCCACTGCCTGGGCTGTCGAATCGCCGCCCGTTGGGCTGCAAATACGGTCATGGTTTTTTGGTTTTTGTTTCGAATCGCTCAAACAGCCCAACTTCAAAAGCCGGCGCCTCGCCCTCTCGAATTTAGGCTTTTTAAACACGCTCTTAGCTCGACTTTGGCCACCTTGCGTGGACGGCCTGACGCAAATTCCTCCACTTTTCACTCGGGAATTCTAATTGTCGCCGAACACAGGATTTTGAAACACAGAGCTACAGAGGGCACAGAGTGGTTTTCCAGTGAGATTCCTCTGTGCCCTCTGTAGCTCTGTGTTTCAAACCTCAAGCATTGATTGATCAACTTGTTTGGAAAGATGGCCAAAGTCGAGCTTAAAGCGCATGCAAATCACAGGACGACTGCGACAGAAATTCCTCGCCAATTGGGTACAAAACTTGATTCCTCGCCAATTGTGTACAAACTTGAATCCTCGCCAGTTGGGTGCAAAACTCGATTCCTCGCCAATTAGGTACAAACTTGATTCCCGCCAATTGGGTACAAACTCGATTCCTCGCCAATTGGGTACAAACTTGAATGCGCGCCAAATTGAGTGTTCCGACCGAAATCTCACGATTTCAGCTACGAGGAATTCGCCACACAAATTTCGATCCGTTAGGACTGGCGAATCAATCAGTGTCGGAACCATTTGCAGGACGTCCGCCCCCTCTCCAACATCGCGCCAGACGGACAGGAATGTCCGTCCTACAGCCACGCGACATCGTCGCGTCGCTTGAAGCACCGACTGTTATTGCCTCGCAAATCCTTACCTGACCCCGAGAACTCTGGCGTTGGGTTTTGAGAGGATGAGTTGGATCCTCGAAAATGAAACTCAGAGTTTCCGGTCTTTAGAATCGGCATATCAATAACTGTCGGAAGTTGGCTACGGCCTTTCAGGTCATCGACGGGCAAGAGTGCCCATCCTACGGCACTTATTGCTGCGCAAATCCTTACGGTGTTTTCACGCAGCGAAAACCGACGTGCGACATTCCGGTGTCAGGTGCCAACCCGTGCCGGGCACTCGGGCGGTAGCGTGAACAGTATTGATCATTGCACAAAAAGGATCCACCACGCTGAGTCCGACTTCCGGAACGCGGGTTGCGCGGGTCATCGCTGCGTTCGCCGACTGGGTTGGCGACAGTTTTCGGACCGCCGCGCCGCGCATAAGCGTGCTGGTCGTAGGCATCCGCGCACCATTCCCAGACATTTCCCGAAACGTCGAACAGGCCGAAACCGTTCGGCTTGAAGCTTCGCACCGGGGCCGTCCGTAGAAAGCCGTCCGCCCTGGTGTTTTTGAACGGGAACTGACCTTGCCAGATATTCGCGAACACATGAGTTTCGCTGGGAGCTTCGTCGCCCCAGACATACGGCTTGTCGATCAAACCGCCGCGCGCCGAAAACTCCCATTCGGCTTCGGTCGGCAATCGCTTGCCCGCCCATTTCGCATATGCCACCGCGTCGTCCCAGGAAACCTGCACCACCGGATGTTGTTCACGACCCTGGAGATCGCTGTCCGGACCTTCGGGATGCCGCCAGTTCGCGCCCTGGGTCCACTTCCACCACTGTGTATAGTCCTGAAGGTCGACTGGACCGTCGGTCATCGTAAAAACGAGTGATCCAGCGACCAGCTTGTCGTGTGTCGGAGCCGGAGTACCCACGGGCAATTGGGCCAGCACTTCATCGAGGGTGGGAGCTTTCTCCGCCGTCGTCACGTAGCCTGTGGCATCGACGAAAGCCTGAAATTGCGAATTCGTGACTTCCGTTTCATCAATCCAAAAGCTATTAACTCGCACTCGATGCGCGGGCTTTTCTTCCGGCCGGCCAAGTTCAGAATCGGTCCCCATGGTAAATTCGCCGCCCGGAATCCAGACCATCCCAGGCTGGCTTTCAGTTGATGCGGCAGGTTCGACTTTTGAGGCCGGCGTCTGTGTCGGGAGCGCGTTTCGGGGGGCAATGGAATTGCGGACGACGAAATATGTCAACGCAAATGAGCCGACGGCCAACAGGCCGAGCACCGCGTTGTGTTTCATGTTTTTCAATTGACATGACCTGCTATTTGACAATTCGAACTGTCGTCGCCAATCTCGTTTTAGGTTGATCATCCTCATTGTCTATCAATCAAGGCTCATTTTATACGGCTACAGCGGTTTGACTTTGGATCTGCCGGTGAGAGCAGGCGACGGCTGCGTTGAATATCTTTCCAGCGACACTCATACTCCCAGGGAACGGGCTTCTCAATCACGACCAACAATCGAGTGACCAACACATGAAGACTTTTTCCATTTTCGCCTTGCTTGTTGGACTACTTTCGATCGCACCCTGCGAGGCTGCCGACCCGTTTCTGACGATCGAGGGCCAAGCAGGAGGACTCGGCACAGGGCAGCACATCGTCTTCGTCACGGGTGAGGAGTATTACCGTTCGGAACACGGGATGAGCATGTTTGCCCAGCTGATGGCTCGGCACCATGGATTCCGCTGCACCGTGCTGTTTGCGATCGATCCGGCATCGGGGCTGATTAATCCCAATCGCAATAACAACATTCCCGGACTGTCCGCGCTGGATAGCGCGGACTTGATGGTGATCTTCGCGCGGTTTCGCGAGTTGCCTGACGCCGACATGAAACACATCGTCGACTATGTGAATGCTGGTAAGCCGGTGTTGGGCATTCGCAACGCGACGCACGCTTTTCGTTATTCGCCGCAAAGCACCAGCCTCTACAAAAGTTGGGACTGGCAGAGCAAGGAATGGCCAGGTGGATTCGGTCAGCAGATCCTAGGTGATACCTGGATCGCTCATTACGGCAAGTTTCAACAGGAAGCGACACTGGCCCATGTCAATGTGACGCAACGTAATCATCCCGTGTTACGAGGTGTTGCCGACACGATCTTCTGTCACACCGACGTGAACTCGGTCGAAAGACTCGGTGCGAATGATGTCGTGCTGTTCAATGCCCAAGTGTTGTCGGGACTCAAGCCGAACGATCCGCCTGTGACCGATAATCGCAAAGACACGCGGATGCCGTTCGCGTGGTTTAAGACTTATACCGCACCCTCAGGCAAGCAAGGTCGCTCGTTCACGACGACGGCCGGTGCGTCATTGGATTGGCAGAGCGAAGACCTGCGGCGACTGATGGTCAACGTCATGCTGTCATTGACGGGCCACGAGAAAGAGATTCTCCCAAAGACCAACGTCTCGTTCGTCGACGACTACAACCCGAAGCCAACCGGTGCGATCTCCGATGCCGTCTGGGCGGCTGCGAAACTGACGCCGGCAAGTTTCGCGATCACCACCAAACCGACTGTGCCATGACGCCTGTAAGGATCGTCGCAATATTCATTGTCGCAAGATTGCCAGGGCCTTCCGCGAGAATTACGCGGCGGGACGTCACGTCTACGACGGCTACACCGGTTTAACCTTGCGTCTTCCGCATTGAGATCAGGGGCTCGTGCCACTGCTTGCCGCTGTACTCGGCGGAAGCAGTGCAAAGACATGCTCGAAACAGCACTGCTTGAGGATTGAGTACAACTCCAA
>JAQGHT010000896.1 GCA_028291565.1 Planctomycetaceae bacterium
GTCCGCATCGGGAATTTGTATGACCGAATCCGAGAGACGGCTGTATTGGGGAGATCTGGGCCGGATCTGTCTGTGGGGCTCTGTCGCGTTGATGCCCGCTGCTGCTGTGAATCTGCTGTTGACTGCCCCTCCAATTTGGTTCTCGGCTGCGAATGTCCTGCTGAGCGTTGCCATCATGGCAGTGGAATTGTTCCGGCTCTCCAGAAAGCACGGCAGGACAATCGGCTGGCCAATCAGTTGGACTCTCACCATCACGCTGAATATGACTCTGTTCGTCTTGTCGAGCTGGTCGTGGTGGTAACCAGATTCAAACGTACATGCTTCGAAGTCTTAGCACTACACTTTGACATCATCATTCCGCGGCCGTGGAACGAATTTGAGGTCGACGTCGTCGATTTGAACCAGTGCTTTGCTGCCTGCTGGAATCGTTAATTCGCCCGGCGTGGTCCGCTCGACCAAAATCGCCAATCCGACCCCCATCTCAATTTCGCTCGCACCGCTTTCCTGGCTACGAAGTTTTTGCGACAGCGTGATGGCCTGGTAATCAGCGGCCGACTTCGCGAGTGCCGGTTTAAATTCGACCGATGCGAATTCGCGGCGTCCTTTGAGAGCGTTCTTGGTCAGTTCCTGATATCCGAATAAAACGAGCCGACAACGGAAGTTCTTGTGAAACTCCGCGAGATCTTGTTCTGTGCCCTGACCTGCGACATGAATGGTTGCGGTATAAGTCCCCGCCCGCGGATTTCGAACTTCCTGAACCAACATGCCGGTCGCATTTGCTGCCAACTTACTGGAACCCCTAGCATTAGTCAGATCATACCCAATCGCGGCCAGGGAATGGCCGGTGCGTGGAATTCCTGCCGGACTGCGAAGCAATTGCACATTCAGCGCGGGCGAAGTTTCGGATCCAGTGACAGGCGACGCCTGCCAGCCTTTGAGCCTCTGACTTGTACCGACGGGAATCAAGGGAACGGAACCTTCGAAACTGCGATTTAGCAACAGATCTCGCGTGTATCCCGGCACCAGGGCCAGATTTCCCGCTGACGCAACACGGGCGGAAGTCGCGGGAGAATCGCCAAGCAGTGCGGCGAGTGGTTCACCTTTCGTGATGTGAAACGGCCGGCCGGTGGCATCCGTAAACGTCGAACCATGATCAATGCCAAGCAGATGGACGATGGTCGCTGTCAAATCCTGTGGCTCGAGCTTGCGATCACGCGGGTAGGCGCCGTGCCGATCACTGGATCCATAGACCTGTCCGCCACTGATTCCCGCTCCCGCGAGTGCAAAGCTGAAGACGTGCCCCCAGTGATCGCGTCCGCCATGATTGTTGATCTTCGGAGTCCGGCCAAATTCGCCGATCGCCACCACGAGAGTTTCATCCAATAATCCGCGCTGCTGCAAATCATCGAGTAACGCGGTGAAACCCACATCAAAAATCGGACACAGGACATTCTGCAGACGATCGGCATTCTGGGCATGCGTATCCCATAAAGGATTACTGACAGCTTCATCTCCAGGATCTCGGGGCCAGTTGACGTGCACCAGGCGAGCGCCCGCTTCCACCAGCCGCCGCGCCAGAATCAGCGATTGACCCCACTTATTCAATCCATAACGCTCACGTAATTCGGGCGTTTCCCGATTCAAATCGAACGCCGTTCGTCCTTGTCCCGAAGCCAGCAACCCGATGGCCTCCTGCGAGTGTCGTGTGTAATCTCGCACGGCGGCTTGTTTTTCCAGAGCGTCCAGATGCAGATTGACCTGTGACAGCAAACGCTGCCGGTCAGATAATCGGGTCAGTGAAATCTCACCAGGTAATGTCAGGCCTTCAACTTGGAAATCGCTGGCAGAGGGATCACAAACCAGTCGGTGTGGCTCCCAGGCTGATCCGAGAAATCCCGCGGTTTGACCAGCCGGCATCACATTGTCATTGAGTCGCATGACGTCCGGCAGCCAGACCGAAGTCAGCGCCGGGGCCGTTTCACTCGGTTTTAAGCGTTTAATGACCGAACCGAGGTATGGCCAATCCGTCGGGCTTATCTGCCGCGACTGCTGACCGAGGTACGGATAACCGGTCAAGACCCAATAGCCGCTGGCGTCGTGCAGATCGTTTTGAGTGCAAATGGAACGGACAATCGCCAACTTGTCCGCACAGGCCGCCGTGCGAGGAAGCAGTTCGCTGATTTGAATTCCGGGCACGTTCGTCTGGATCGGTTGAAACTCACCACGAATTTCGGCCGGAGCATCAGGTTTGGGATCGAACGTCTCGTGCTGCGGTGGACCACCCTGCAACCACAGATAAATCACATTCTTCGCTCGGCCAAAAGAGGGACTCATACCGCCCGTGGCGCCGCGGCTTTGCTGCGACTGAAGCAACATCGGCAGCGTCAAGCCGAGCGTGCTCAGGCCACCGACACGTAGCAACTCCCGCCGGGCGATTGGCGCGTGGGAATTGGCCCTTGTTTTATCGAGTGAGGACATAATCCGTGAGCCGCTTCTGGATTTCGGTGACGACGCATCTGCATTATTCGATGTGAGTTGATCCTAGCCGACCGAGCGTGCCGCTGCAACAGAATTATTGCTCAGCAAGTCGCATCAATCACTTCATAATTACTCGATTTGCCCGTCTCGACCGCTACAACCGTTATAGATTGAAGATTTTGACTATTCGCTACCGATGTAACGGTAGGCGAAAAGTTTTGCTGTTTTGCCTCACCGGTAACTGAATTGACGTAGTTCCTGACCTAAGTTTGTCAGGACGCCCAGCAGGAGCTGTTCTCTTGTTGTGGTTCGTTCGTTAATGCAGTTCCGAGAGGTTTCCGCCGTGCGTGCAAAATCACTGTTGGCATTTGCGATGGCTATTGGCTGCGGCTTAGTGGCTATGGTGGGCGTGCAACAATCGCTGAAAAAACAAAACGCCGATCCCGACGCGGATAAAGTCGAGCTGTTTGTTGCTTCGACCGAAATCCCGCCCGGGCAAGTCATTGATCTCGCTTTGTTGGAGAAGAAGAAGTTTCTGAGGGCAACTGCCCCCAAGGAAGCTGTGACAGATATCGCTCAGCTTGAACGACGCGCACTGATTGTCAAAGTCATGCCGGGGGAAATCATCCGACTGGACAAACTGGGAGACGAGGGTAAGACGGGAGCGTCAATCTCGATTCCTGTTGGCATGCGTGTGGTGACCGTTCCAGCCAATATGACTTTTGCTCATAGCGGGATGTTGAAGCCTGAAGACCGGGTAGACATCATGGTGACCTACAAGGTTAAGGAAAACCGGACTGAATACAGTGAAACGAAAACGTTTCTCAGCTATATCGAAGTGTTCGCGACAGACAGCGTTCGCGATCCGAATGCCGGGGCTGACCCCAGCGGTAAGGCAAGTATCCTCAAGAATATCTCCTTGCTCGTTAAGCCAGATCAAGCCCAAACGATCGCCATGGCCAAGAGTATTGGCGAGTTGACGATTAACCTACGAAATACCAGTGACAAGGAACAGATCGAAGTCAATAACCTGACTCCAGATCAGTTCCGCTCAAAAATCCTGCAAGCTTCGATTCCCCCCGACCATAATGATCCGGCGAAAACCAGCCAGCCGATGGGTTCCGATGCAAAGAACCCGGTTTTGGATTTCGCGGATGATATGCTGGGTAATCAAAAATCGGTCTCTGAGGCGACAACGGAAGCTTGGGACATCACGATTTTCAGCAAGACCGAAACCAAAACAGAAACCGTCGAAGTCGAGCGGAGGAAAGATCCTCCCAAGCCGGCACAGAACACTGCGACCAATTCAAACACGAAAAAAGTTGTCAATTCCATTATCGATATGTTTGAACAGCCGCAATCCGAGACAGTTGCACTAAAGCCAGTCCACGTGGCGCGTCCGATCTCTCCCTCGCCGACCAACAAGGCTGGCACGGGTAATCTTCAGGCGCGGGCCCCCAAGGGAGCGAATGCTGACGAGTTGAACAGGCCGGACCAAACTCCACCCGCTAAGTCGAAGGCTGCACCAACAAGTGCGAAGGCTGCGACCAGCCAAACAGCGGCGACCGGTTCGACGAAATCCAAACCTGCCACAACGACCAAAACCGCTTTGACCAATTCCAAGAAATAACAGCACGGGCCAACACTTCGTCGAGTTCAGGATTTATTTCGTCAGAAATGTGCGCGGCAAATTGACGGCACATTTCACTTTCCGTGCGGGAACTGCCAATGGAATTGGCGTTTCACAGGGAGAGTTATTTTTTGTCAGGATTTCTCCCCCGGTTCATTTGAGCTGACGGGAGATGCTTCTGTCGAACATCCGTTTGTCACGGTGATTCCGTACAACGCGGCATGTTGCGGACGGTTCAGCAGATTAATTCCACGGAGGGGATCAAGGATGCGACACAGTCGTTGGCCAGGTTACATGACGGGCTGTCTAGTCGTCGTGTTGTCGTTACTTGTTCCGGTCCCGCATTCGAAAGGGCAAGAGAAAAAGCAACAGCCCAATGAAGTCGTATTCCAGCCCACCGGTTTGAAAAGCCGGCTGAGTCTGATCGAAGGCGAAGTACGACGGGTTCAACTCCCCGACCGTATCGCTCAAGTCGAGGGGTTTGATGAAGAGATTCTCAAAGCCTCAATTCTTCCTGGCGTGGCCAATCAGATTCGCGTTGTCGCGATGACGCCAGGTACGACAACGTTAACGCTCACCGATGAATTTGGCCGCCATTTCTCGATTGAAGTCGTGGTTGCCGGTGACACGCGTCAACTTGAAGCAATCATCCGGCAGGCCTTTCCCGAGGCCAGTGTCACCGCCGTCAAAGTCAAAGATTCGGTATTGCTGACTGGCTGGGTTAATCAACAGGATCAGTTAACGCCCATCGTCTCCATCGCCGAGCAGTTCTTCCCCAAAGTCCTGAATTACATGAAGGTTGGGGGGGTCCAACAAGTGATGTTGAGAGTCCGGATCATGGAAGTCCAACGCTCAACCATTCGCCACTTCGGTTTCAATTTCTTAAATATCAACCAACAAGGTTACGTTCACAGCTTGCCAGGTTCGCTGGCCACGCTGGCTGGAACGGCGTCGTCCAGTCCGGTTTCTCTGCCGTTTGGAGCAGCCCCTTCAGCAGGGATTTCAACACCAGGATTCAATAACAGTACGTTCACATTTGGCATTACCGGCTCGAACTCCATTTTCAATGGATTCCTGGAAGCACTGAAAGAAGAACGGTTGCTGAAGATTCTGGCCGAACCAAACCTGGTGACAGTCAATGGTCGGCAGGCGAATTTTATCAACGGCGGCGAATTCCCGATTCCAGTGCCTCAGTCTCTGGGAACGGTCACAATTCAATGGCGTGAATTTGGTGTCAAACTCTCATTCGTGCCGTATGTCCTCGGTGCAGGCCGACTTCGATTGGATGTACAACCCGAAGTGAGTGACCAGGATCCGTCAACCGCAGTAACGCTCAACGGCACAACGGTCCCCGGATTGAGCACACGCAAAGTCGAGACCCAAGTCGAAATGAATTTCGGGCAAACTCTGGTAATTGCTGGTTTGATCAACAACCGGATTCGAACCAACACTCAGAAGGTCCCATTCTTCGGCGAGTTGCCCTGGATTGGTGCTGCCTTTCGCCGGGTGAAGGAAGACACGGCGGAGACCGAGTTACTGGTGATGGTGACTCCCGAACTCGTCGCCCCCATGGATCCTGAGCAAGTCCCCGCCGAATTCCCTGGCTCAACGACAACTCAACCCACTGACAAAGAACTCTTTATTAACGGGCAAATCGAAGTTCCAAAGCTGGGACCCGAATGCCCAGATGGACTGTGCCCTCCGAATTATCCGATTAATATTCCTTTGACGGCTCAACCTGATCCGACACCCGCGGCCCCTTATGATAGCAGCCCCGGTTTGAGACAACCTGGAATCGAAACTCCGGCACCTCCTGCACCAGATGATTCCGTCCCCGCGCCGCCTCAAGCGAGACGGTCTCAGCGGAATTCGACGGGCCGCACCAGCTACTTCGCCAATCGAGCCACCCAATTGCCAGGTTCTCGAGTGCAACAGGCCGGCGCCTCAGACGACAGTCGATCGGACCGCAGCGTCCAACAGAGCGGGTATGACGCCTCACAGGAGACGACACCACGAACGGCACCGCAAAGAAGAAACTCCCGTCCCGGAATGATTGCACCACAATAAAAATCGTTACAACGATTACAGTTCAATCTGTCGGATTAAGTCGTCCGTCTGATCTGGATGAAGCGCGGTCACAAGTCAGTGACAACAGAGAGAACGAGTTTTATCAGTTTTTAAAATGCCTCAGGACAAGTTGCGACAACGCAACGTTTGCAAGCTATAGTTCCATCGGGAACGAAGGGCTTGAATACTGAGTCGAGTAACGTCGGTCTGCTACGCTCTTCGGAAAACCTGCCAAGCCCGTGATCACAAGAGTGTGAGATGAGCTCCGCAGTGCCTGCTCCCGTCTTGAATTCAGTGACATCATGCCTGCGCAATTTGAATGCCAGGTTGATTGTCGTGGAAGATTTCCCCTGACGCCGAGTCGCAGAACCTGACCGCGAAAAATACCATGAATTCCGTTGTTCGACTTGCTATCGTGGATCCGAAGGACAGCTCACGCAATGCCATCAAGAGCTTGCTGATGGGCCTCGATACGATTTGGCTGGAAGCTGAGTGTTCGCGATATGACTTCTTCACGGACGTCGCGATGCAGACACAGCCAGATATCGCCTTGATCTCTCTCGATTCCGATCCACAGAAGGGATTGGCGCTGGTTGGCAAAGTCACTCAGGATCTTCCCAATACGAACGTCCTGGTCGTCAGCAGTTCGCAAGAGGGAAGTCTGATCCTACAGGCGATGCGAAATGGGGCCAAGGAATTCCTCAGCTTTCCATTGCGTCTGGAAGACTTCGTCGCCGCAATCGACCGGATGCAAACTCAGCGGGGCGGACGAAACGACAACAACATCGTTCGATCCAGCCGGGTCATCACCGTGGCTGGAGTTTCCGGAGGAGTTGGCTGTACCTCGCTGGCCATCAACCTGGCGTGCACACTGGCCAAAAACGAACGCAACAGCGTGGCGATCATTGATCTTGACTTCGCTCTCGGTGACGCCGATGTTTGGCTTGACATCATTCCAGTTTACACAATTCAAGACGTCGCCGAAAACATCACCCGTCTGGATTACGCGCTGTTGAAACGATCACTTACCAAGCACGCCTGCGGCGCTTTCCTGCTGCCACGTCCAGTACAAATGGACGACCATACTTATATGACGCCGGATCAGCTGCGGCGCGTCATCGCTCTCCTGAAGGCAACATTCACGCACCTGGTAATCGACATCAGCAAAAGCTACGGGCCGCTCGATATCACCGCGCTCGAACTGTCGGACGTCTCGCTGCTCGTGACGCAACTCGATCTGCCCTGCCTGCGAAACGTGGTCCGGCTGATGCAGTACTTCGATCAACGTGAGGGTCTGGTGGAAAAAATCAAGATTGTCATCAATCGCCAGGGCCTGGAAGACACACAAATCAGCTTGAGCAAAGCATTGGAAACCATCGGCCGCGAGATTTCGTGGACAATACCAAATGACTATGCCACGATGGTTGAGGCTCGCAACAACGGCATTCCGTTGATGGAGCAAGCTCCACGGGCGAAAATCACCAAGGCCATTGAAGTTCTGGCGCTGGCGGTCGGTGATTCAGCTCCGGCGAAAGCTGACGGCGACGAGAAAGAAAAGAAAGTCAAACGCGGGCTCTTCAGTTTCCTGGGAAACGGGAAATGAACGCAACTTCTCTGTGCTAAACACCTTCTCTAAGATCTCCGGACTGTTCGTTGGCGCATTCTGTCGAATTCATCAGGAGGCATTCCACTTCTGATTCCTGAATGAGGGTCGAAACAGCCGATCCTATAGAGCAGGAAATCTCGCGGCAATTTCGCGCATGGACTAGTATGTGCGAAACGAAGATCGCGGAAGTTGGCCTGGTCTGTCAGTCAATAATGACTGCTCCAATGATTTGAAATCAGGCCAAATCAGGTGTGGAACGCCTCAGGAGGAACGGCCGATGT